>CAWWAV010000058.1:0-6421 GCA_963934935.1 uncultured Anaerolineales bacterium | reverse complement strand
TCGGGGAGCATGCATCCTCACCACAGATCGAATATTGGCGCGCAAAATCGATAGAGCCGTATTCCCTGGAGAACAGGGAGGTCCCCACCTTAATACCATAGCTGCTATTGCAGTAGCTTTCAAAATAGCTCATAGTGACCCATTCAAACTACTGCAAAAACAAATACGTAGTAATGCAAGCAGAATGGCTGCCCGATTTATGAAACTCGGCATTAGAGTACCTTTTGGAGGTACAGATACACACTTAGTCAATCTAGACTGCAAATCAATATTAGGGCCAGACGATACGCCTCTTATGGGAGATACAGCGAGTCGGATTTTGGATCTCGCTAACATAGTTGTCAACAGAAATACCATTCCAGGTGACCAGAGTGCCCTTAACCCATCTGGACTACGTTTAGGCACAACATGGATAAGCCAACGTGGATTTAAAGCAGCTGAAGTTGATGAACTTACTAACCTAATTTCGGAATTACTGCAGTCTACGAAACCCTATAGTTATCCAAAAAGGCATAGAATTAATACTTACAGAGCCAAAGTTGACTTCCAGACATTGAACGAAATAAAAGTTAAGGTAAGAAATTTGTCACATAGTATGGGTATTGATTACACACCAGACAATTATAGATATCCGCATTTTTATTATATCGATCAAGAACCTCCAAAAGCCGAGTATGTCACCTTGGAAATCATGGGTGATCAAGCCGCACAATTCTTACAAACAATATCAAGCAATGATGTAACTTCACTAAGTGTTGGTCAATCTCAAAACACCGAGATTAGGCAAAAAACTAATAGTGTCATTTGTGCCTTAACACGAACAGATGAGGTTATCTTCCAATTGTGCATACCAGCATCAGAATCTGTACAAATAAAAACGTGGCTACGAGATTTGTCTGATGGATACATACAATTAGGTAGTGATGACCTACATGCTAAAGCTCCAGGTCCTGTGTCTATAGTGGATCTAGGCGTTTCACATGCCCACCCAAAACCCACTGGCGAGACAGTTCAATCCAGCAAACCTTATTTTGTGGGAATACCCTCTAAAGTAGATATCTCTGCCAAGTCTCTACCAGATTTCGATTTTAGTATCCTCGAATCTGAAGAGCTCATGAAAACTGCACTGCATGAAACCCATCAGTCCCTTGGAGCCAAGATGGTTCCTTTTGGAGGTTGGGATATGCCTGTGTGGTACTCATCAGTATCGGAAGAGCACAACGCCGTAAGATCGACTGCCGGCTTGTTTGATGTAAGTCATATGGGAGTTTGGGAAGCTCAAGGTCCAACAGCAGCTGAGTTTCTTGACAACATTTGTGCAAACGATATCAACTCTTTGTCCGTGGGCAATTCACTATACACACACTTCCTCGATCCTGACGGGAAGGTTATTGATGATCTGCTTGTATATAGAAGACAAAAAGAGTGCTACTTAATTGTTGTTAACGCATCTAATGACAAAAAAGATTGGGGGTGGGTAACTGCAGTACATTCAGGTACCGTTCTAATCAATAGAGAGCGACCATGGTCCAAGGCAAGTGGTCGAGCTCAAGTCAATTTACGTGATTTGCGTGACAAATCTTCAGGTAAAGATATGCGGGTAGATATAGCACTTCAAGGACCAAATAGTAAAAAGATCCTTTTAGCATTAGGAGCAGATGATGCCACGCACTCTTTAATAGATGGATTAAGACGTACAAAATTGTGCGACGCAAAACTTGGTAAATTTGACTTGATTGTGTCACGGACAGGTTATACAGGCGAACCTTTGGGTTACGAACTTTTTGTGCATCCTAGCAATATAGTAGACCTCTGGAATGCTCTACTTGATGTTGGAGAACCCTATGGATTACTACCCTGCGGACTAGCTGCGCGTGACAGCACCAGAACTGAGGCAGGCCTTCCACTATATGGTCATGAGATGGGTGGCCAATCAAACTTAACTGTGTCAGAAGCGGGTTTTGGCTCGTACGTCAAAACATATAAACCATGGTTCATAGGACGCAAAGCTTTTATGGACTACTCAGACAGAGGCACAATAGTGCGTTTTCGTTTCAACCAAAAGGGTGTAAGAATGGCACATTATGGTGATCCAGTTGTAGACAAACGCGGACGAGTCATTGGAGAAGTCACTAGCTGTGCGATTGACAGTGAAGGTTTCTTGCTAGGGCAGGCATTTGTCAATCCCGAACACTCTATTCCAGGGAACCACATTGGTGTTTTTCAATCAGCAAGTGATAAACCACAAATTCCACATGCATCACTTTCTAGTGGTGACCGAATACGATTACATGAATCTGCAATCATATTGCCTCGCTTCATGAGGAAAAAATGATTACTTTATATTCATTTCGGAATTCCACTAGCACATCCAATATGTTTTATACATCAATGTCCAAACATTTGACTAACATCAACTAAGGAGAGACATATGAGTTCAGGAGATGTCCGCGGTTTATATTTCGAACAATATGAGATAGGCATGGAAATCACCTCTCAAGGTCGCACCATCACTGAGGCGGACATTAGTGCTTTTGCTGGTCTTTCTGGAGACTATAACCAGATTCATACCGATGCAGTCTACGCTAGTGATTCAGCATTTGGTCAACGAGTAGCCCATGGGCTATTGGTCACATCTATTGTCTCTGGTTTAGCTGTACAGACAGGATTTATGGAAGGAACCGTTATAGCATTTCGTGAGATATCCCAGTGGAAATTCAGTAGTCCAGTATTTATAGGAGACACCATAACTGTAGTAATCAAAGTCATTAATACTAAAAAGATGTCTCGATTGAACGGAGGTGCTGTAACTTTTAGTCTAAATGTGTATAACCAAAACGACACCGTGGTACAGCGCGGGGAATGGGTTATTTTATTGCAAAGTCAGGTGTAATCAAAGTATCACCATGATCATTGGTTGATGCTACATCAAACACATGGGTATAGTCCACTGACCCTTAACAAATATTTCATAGATATTTGTGAATTTACACTATGATTCATCAATATGATATAAACGACGAAATAGTTTGGCGACCTAGTCGAGAACGTATTGAACGTAGTAATCTCAAACATTTCATGCGACAACATCAGATACAATCTTTTAAAGAACTATTACAAAAATCCACAAATGATGTAGCCTGGTTTACAGAAGCTATACTTCAATATCTAGAAATCGAATTTCAGGAACCATATTCAAATATAGTGGATCTTTCTAAAGGAATTCAAATGCCTGTTTGGTGTGTTGATGGTAAATTAAACATTGCACACAACTGTGTAGACAAATGGGCTACAAACGTCACACACAAAAATAATCTAGCACTAATATGGGAAGGAGAAGAAGGTAAATGCCAAACACTTACCTATAATGAGTTAGCCATTGAAGTCAATCGATGTTCTAATGCACTTCGGAGTTTAGGCTTTAGTAAAGGTGATGTTATTGCTATTTACATGCCTATGATTCCAGAAACTGCTATTGCTTTATTATCTATAGCAAAGATTGGATGCATAGCATTACCACTATTTTCAGGGTATGGGCCAGGGGCAATAAGCTCTAGATTGAAACACACAGACGCCAAAGGTTTATTTACAGCTGACGGATGCTTTCGTAAAGGCAAATTAATTGATCTCAAACACACAGCAGATAGTGCCCTCAAAAGTGTTTCAAGCATTAAACACGTAATAGTAGTGAGGCGATCAAACAATTCCACAGACATGCTTTCTGGACGCGATTATTGGTGGCATGAAATAGTACCTTGTCAACCAAATAAATCTCCATTAGAACCCACGGATGCCGAAGATCCAATAATGATTATTTACACTTCAGGAACTACTGGCAATCCTAAAGGAGCTGTCCACACCCATTGTGGTTTTCCAATCAAAGCTGCTCAGGACATTGCCTTTGGACTTGACATACATAGTGGAGATGTACTCTATTGGATAACAGATATGGGCTGGATGATGGGGCCATGGATGGTTTTTGGATCTACTATTCTTGGCGCCACTATTTGTATGTATGATGGCGCTCCAGATTATCCAGGCCCGGACCGTACCTGGAAACTAGTGCAAAAACACAAAATCAATGTACTAGGACTTTCACCCACATTTGTCAAATCAATGATTGCACACGGTAAAGAACCTGTGGACTCTCATGATTTATCCAGTCTCAATGCAATAGGATCTACAGGAGAACCGTGGAACCCAGCACCATGGAAATGGCTGTTCGAAGTGGTATGCAAAGGTACTCGCCCAATAATAAATTACTCCGGTGGCACGGAAATATCAGGTGGGATAGTCATGGACAATCCTTTGCTTCCATTGAAACCTGCCGCCTTTTCAGCTCCATGTCCAGGTATTGCAGCAGACATCTTGGATACAAATGGAATGTCTGTAAAGAATCAGGTCGGAGAATTAGTAATAAGGAAGCCCTGGATAGGTATGACGAGAGGGTTCTGGCGCGACAACGACAAATATCTGGATACTTACTGGTCAAGTTGGAACGATATATGGGTACATGGTGATTGGGGTATGGTAGATACAGAAGGTCATTGGTATATTCTAGGAAGATCTGACGATACAATTAACATTGCTGGCAAACGATTAGGACCTTCTGAAGTAGAATCTGTTCTAGTAAACCACCCAGCTGTCGTTGAGGCAGCAGCTATTGGGGTTCCTAGTGACATCAAAGGTAATGATTTAGTGTGTTATTGCGTTTTGTCTCCTGGCAACAAATCTTCAATGGAGCTTCAAAATGATTTGCAAACACAAATAATTAATGAATTGGGCAAACCATTGAAACCAAAAAAGATAAAGTTTGTCACCGATCTGCCAAAAACACGTAATGGCAAAGTCATGCGTCGTATAATCAGAGCGGCATATCTAAATACAATAGATATAGATTATGACAACATAGTAAACCCAGAAGCAGTAGAAGAAATCTTATCAGCAGTGTAACCTAATTCTGCACTTCTAACAATTCATACAATGTGTTACGCTGAGCAGGAATCCGACCAATCTCTTTGATAAGTCGCTGAAATGATTCCGGATGCATGTGCTGCCCATGGGGTGCACCAGCGGACCGTGAAATAGTTTCATCCATCAGAGTCCCACCAAAATCATTTGCCCCTGCCATAAGACATTGCTGTGAAACATCAGGACCCATTTTCACCCATGAAACTTGGATGTTTGGAATGTAACCATGTAACATGATGCGAGCGACCGCATGCATACGTAAATTTTCCTCTAAAGTGGGCCCGGGTCTAGCATCACCATCTAGATAAATAGGCGCATTATGATGCACGAAACCAAGTGGTACAAATTCTGTGAAACCATCAGTATCACGTTGTATGTCTCGAATAAGTCTAATGTGCTTTGCCCAATTGCGTGGACCGTCTACATGCCCATACATGATCGTAGATGTGGTCCGAATTCCCAGTTTATGAGCTGTAGTAATAATTTCAACCCATTCTTCAGAACTGAGCTTATTTTTTGTGAGTTGTTGACGAATATTGGTGTCTAAAATCTCCGCTGCCGTACCTGGCAAGGAACCAAGCCCTACTTCTTTGAGAAGAGTGAGAAAGTCAACATATGTCATGTTGGCAAGCTGCGAGCCATACCAAATCTCAAATGGGGAGAAAGCATGCACATGCATATCGGGTACTGCTTCCTTGATAGCAATTATAAGATTGCGATAGTGATTCGGTGGCATATGCGGATGCAGACCACCTTGCATGCAAACTTCAGTCGCACCAGCTTCCCAAGCTTCCACTGCCCTATGAGCCACTTCAGATAATGATAACCATTGTGCTCCTGGGTCATCAAGACGACGAGCAAAAGCACAGAACCGGCAACCTGTGTAACAAACATTAGTAAAATTAATGTTGCGCACCGACACATATGTAACAATCTGCCCAACAGCTCGCCGGCGCAATTCATCTGCAACCCGTATCAATGAACGGAGTTCAGATCCCTCAGCACTAAAAAGTACTACGGCCTCCTGTTCACTTATCTCCTGTTCCTCCAAAGCCCGAGCGAGAATACCAGCAAATTTGCTGTCGATTCCGGAAAAATCATCGATACTAGTAGTGTGGCTGGTAAATAGCGGTGGAGCCACAATCATAACACGACCTCTACTTCGCTAATTAGGCCATCAGAGTTAACCAGATCTGTGAAATAATCCTGAAAATTAGTGTCAAGCCACAGAACTGAATCTCGCAAATAATCAGGGTACACGCTCAGACGTTCTCTGAGAATATGTCCCATCGAATTACTCACGGACTGGAGTTCACGTATTTTAGGCCAATCTGCTTCTGGATTAATGTGATCCGGAGTAACCGGAGACACACCACCCCAGTCATTGATTCCAGCTTTCAGATAACGCCCATATTCCGATGGCATCAAATTAGGAGGTGCTTGCAAATTC
>CAWWAV010000057.1:0-6425 GCA_963934935.1 uncultured Anaerolineales bacterium | reverse complement strand
ATCATGCTAAGAGCAGTCATAGTAGAAAAAACTGGCCATGAGCCTCTTACAATCGCAAATTCAGATACAAATCCACTCAATCCAGGTAACCCTAGTGAAGCCATGGAGGAAAAAATCAGTATACCTCCATACACCGGTGCAAGCTGCCATATACCACCGCCTAGCTCATCCAAATTACGCGTATGTGCCCTGTCATATACTACACCTACCAAAAAGAACATCGCAGCCGCGGAAATACCATGATTGAACATCTGTAGAACCACTCCTGTTGTTGCAATTGTGCCACTGAGACGCATTGAAGGATCATTGCTACCAGTTACCATCGCTGCCGCTGCTATACCTAGCACTACAAAACCCATATGATTAACAGAGGAATATGCAACTAACCGTTTGAAATCGGTTTGTCCGTAAGCAGAGAGTGCGCCCAGCACAATAGCTAGCATAGCCAGAAAAGCAAGGATAGGAGCTGCAGCTTGTGCCTCAGCAGGAAATAAAGGTAAAACTAAACGCAAGAATCCATAGGCACCTAATTTCAGTAAAACTCCAGCAAGAATCATGGATCCAGCAGTTGGAGCTTCAGTATGTGCATCTGGTAGCCAGGTATGAAATGGCCATAAAGGCACCTTAATTGCGAAGGCAATCACAAACGCCCAAAACGCAACCGTGCGCACACTAGACGTAGAGAAATTAGTAAATATCTCCTTGTCAAACCCTGGCCATACTTGCATCAAAGTAATCAAATCAAAACTGCCGGCCACTACCCCCAATATCTGGATTGCTAACAACAACCCCAAAGATCCAACAAGTGTATAGACAAAAAATTTGTATGAGGCATATTGTCGAGCTGGCACTTTCTTACCACTTAAGAATTCTCGTTCACCTTTAGGACTACCCCAGATATTTATGAGCAAGTACATTGGTACTAGACCTATCTCCCAAAACAGGAAAAATACTATCAAATCTAGTGCCATGAAAACTCCTAACATGCCAGTCTCAAGCATCAAGAAAAGTAACATATAACTCTTAACACGCTCTTCTATACCGAAAGAAGCAAGAACACCGATAGGCATCAACAAAGTGGTCAGAAGAATCATGGGTACACTAATCCCATCAACCCCTACATGGTATGATGAACTAATTGCTGTGTACCACTGTGCTTGTTCCTCAAATTGAAAACCGCTAACCGAAGAATCGTAGCTAAACCAAAGTATTATCGATAAAGCGAAGGTTATTAAACTTGACACTAATGCAACACGTCGCACTAACTGCTTTTGCTCACTCGGTACCAACATTACCGCTAACATACCCAAAACTGGCGAGAACAATATTAGCGTCAAAAGATTTTCATTCAATAAATTCATCATCAGTTATTTACAATCTATCTAAGTATCACAAATAAAACTGCGCCAATAACCACTACAACACTTAGAGCTACATTCAGATAATCCTGCACACGTCCACTCTGTATGACCCGAAAAGAATGGCCTGAAAATCGTACTCCATCCCCAAATTTGTCAGGAGCATAATCTATACCCCACTTTTCAAACCATACAGCTATTGATCCAATTTTCATTGTAAGATTAGCAACTGAATGCAAAGCTCCATCAATCAATACACGATCGATCCATTTAAAAGCAACAACTTCTGATATCCATTTAGCCGGACGCACCAACGCAACATCATATAGTTCGTCAAAGTAGTATTTATTGGCAAGTACACCATATAATGGCCCTAATACTTTCACTAACGGATCTTGTTGACCGACAACCAAAGGCCGTCTTCCATAAACAAGCCATCCTAAAGACAATCCGGATATACCAGCAACAACCGAAAGTATCACGGGCGTCCACTCAAATTCGAAACCAGACCCATGATGCGGCAGTGAACCTATGACAAAATGTTCGAATGGATTGCTACCCAACATAGCTCCCAAAACCGGAAAGTCCATATGTACTCCAACATATCCAGCAAAAACAGCAAAGAACGAGAGCACTACCAAAGGCAAAGTCATTGTCCAGGCACTCTCATGAGCTTTTGCCGCACTTTCAGTTCTAGCATCCCCCAGAAAAGTAAGTGAGATTTGGCGCATGGTATAAAACGCGGTTAAAAATGCAGAAACCAACAACACAACAAATACCCACCAGTGTCCATGCGCGAATGCGTCTGCCAATATCTCGTCCTTAGACCAGAATCCAGCCGTCACAAATGGAAATCCTGCTAATGACAATCCACCAATCACAAAGGTCCAGTATGTAGTGGGCATACGTTTAGCAAGACCACCCATATTCAACATATCCTGTGGGTCTAACTTTTCATTTGTATGATGAATTCCATGTTCAACACCATGAATAATCGATCCCGACCCCATAAACAGTAATGCTTTGAAAAAAGCATGGGTCATGAGATGAAAAGCAGCAGCAACATAGGCACCTATGCCAAGTGCCGCTATCATGTATCCAAGTTGACTTATTGTGGAATAAGCTAAAACTCGTTTGACATCGTTCTGTGCTACAGCAATAGTAGCCGCGAATAACGCAGTAAATGCACCCACAAAAGCCATAACTGTAAGTGCTGGACTACCGTGTCCTCCCACATTAAGTAATGGGAACATTCGTATTACCATGTAGACTCCTGCAGAAACCATTGCAGCTGCATGAATCATAGCGCTGACTGGAGTAGGACCTTCCATCGCATCTGGAAGCCAAACATGTAATGGAAACTGAGCACTCTTACCAACTGTACCGGCAAATATCAGCAAACCAATCAAATGAGCTGCAGCCATGCCACCAATAACAGATGGAGTATGAAGCAAATCCGTCATAATTTGTTCGTCAAAGAATATCTCCCGGAAATTTAGTGTTCCAGCCTCATAATACAGATAGGCAATTCCAATAAGCATTATCACATCCGCTAAACGTGTGGTTATAAAAGCTTTTACAGCTGCACCACTTGGAGTGATCTGAGATTTATCATCATAAGTGCGTCCATACCAAAAACCAATCAAAAGAAAAGAACAAAGCCCCATAATCTCCCAACCGAAGAACAACAAAAGCAAATTGTCCGCCACTGTCAAAACCAGCATTGCACCAGCAAATAGGGACAAAAAGGCAAAAAAGCGCGAGTACATTGGTTCCACACCATGATGCGGTGGACTTCCACTTATATCCCTTTGATCGCGGATTTTGCCAAAGCTAGAATAGCCCACACTATATAAAATGATAAGAAAACATGCTAATGGCACAAAAGTAAGCATCACTACAGTCAATGGATCTACAGCCACTCCCATTCTCAACACTGTATCTCCAGTTGGCAACCAACCAACATCAGCAGCTATCGGATGCTCTCCAAAATGTTTAGTAGACAGAGCATTAAACACTATGATCCAACTAAACAACAAAGAAAGTCCCATTGCAAACAATGCCACTATATGACTAATAGAACGATGTCTACTAGTGAAAAGAATTATCACAAAAAAAGATATCAGAGGAGGTGCTGGCACCAACCAAGTTAGTATTTCTGACATTTCCATAATTACCATTTCATCATGTCAATTTCTTCAGCCATTACTGTTTCACGTCTTCTATAAATAGAGATTATTAGCGCTAATCCCACAGCTGCTTCTGCTGCAGCTACAGCAAAAACTATTATCGCGAATGCCTGACCAGATACATTCTCTGGTTCGTTATAGCGCCAAAATGCAATTAGGTTAACTATCACGGCATTCAGCATTAACTCAATACCCATTAGTATAGCTACTGCATTTTTGCGGGCAAGCACTGCATATAAACCGAGACAGAATAATGCAGCCGCAAAAGTAAGATACCAAGCTAAGGGTATCATCGTAAGTTACCTATATAACCAAACAATTTACACATATGTTACTTCTTTCATTCAGATTCCTTAGATGGCAGTGCCACAGCAATCGAACCAATCAATGCAACTATCAACAACACAGATGCAATCTCAAATGGAACAACATATTTGCTTGGGTCTACCAGGCTTTTCCCCAAAATAAGTACTGTATCACCTACATCTCCTTCGGGTAGAGTAGGCCACTCGGTGATCCAAATCAACACGGATGTAGATGCAAAAAACAATACTGATAAAATCGCACCAAACCACCAGGTGTTGGTCCTCTGAGGACCAACATCCTCCATAACTCTTCTCGTCAACATCACTGCAAATACAATCAATATAGCAATCGCACCAATATAAAGCACAACCTCTACTGTGGCCATAAAACTTGCGTCTAGCATTACAAATATTGCCGCTATACCCAATAGTGAAGCCACTAGCCACAGAGCAGCATGAATGAGGTTTCTAACAGTGACCACTAGATACGCAGCTACTAATGTGGCTGACGCAAATAAAATAAAAAAGATTTGGGAGGCTGTCACTTGTATATCACCACTTCAGCAAGTTATATCGAATTTACTTCGGTTTGCAAATCACTTTGGGCTGCTTGCTCCTTACGAGAAACTCCGCGTAGCACGAGCAATGTAGCCACAACAATTACCATGTTAGCCAAAAACAATATCAACGAACGAGATCCTGCACTGAAACCTACCGGTATAGATTTGTCTACCAATGCAGTTACCACAAGAGCCACAAGTGAAAGAGGAACTAAAAACTTCCAGTTCAAGTCATTCATTTGATCAATTCTAACGCGGGGCACTGTGACACGAATCCACAACATTATCATACTCACAAAATATGTTTTACTAAGAAAGTAAACCACTCCGAGTAAAGGATATTGGTCGACCCATGGCCCTCTCCATCCACCCAAAAAAACCACTGCTGTAATCGCACATATCGTAAAAGCATGCAAGAATTCTGCAAGCATCCATACGCCAAACTTCATACCTGTATATTCAACATGAAAACCTGCTACTATTTCACTTTCTGCTTCAAGAAGATCAAACGGAGCCCGACCAACCTCAGCTATGCTAGAAATCAGAAATAGAAATGCTGCTATAGGAGCTGCTACAACAAACCAGACTTGCTGCTCTTGCACTATCGTGTTCATACTCATCGAACCAGCTAGAAGTGTGGGAATCAGAAGGGCAATAATCATAGGCACTTCATAAGACACTAGCTGCGAAACAGTTCGGAATGATCCCAGCAAAGCATATTTGTTGTTGCTCGCCCATCCCCCCATCATAATTGCCAAGGTCCCAATGGCACCCACAGCAACACTATATAGAATACCTACATTAATGTCCGTACCTACCATAGTCGATGTAAACGGTATGACAGCCCATATACCTACCACTGACGCAACAGCTATTACCGGCCCAATGTTGAACACTGTTTTATCAGCTCCAGCAGGAGTAATATCCTCCTTAGTAATCAGCTTAACTATGTCTGCAAAACCTTGAAAAAGACCAAAAGGACCAACACGATTGGGTCCCAATCTGTCCTGAAATCGCGCAGACACCTTACGTTCTAACCAAATTGTAAGAAGTGGAGTAAGCAAACAGAAGTTCGTCAAAATAAACGCAGCAACTAACTTCTGCAATATTGAAACTACACTGGGATACAAACCTATCTCGCTAAGACCCCACCCAAGCAAATCGTATAAAGAAACTAGAAGATCACCTAATCTTACTTCAGGCATATTAACTTTCCCAACCTAAATCACACCCAATCGAGTGCCCCTTTTCGCCATGCATACAACAATCCTCCTGCAAGAATAACTATAAAAATGACACCTTCTACCACCGCGAAAAATGGCAACTGTTTGTATGCCACAGCCCAAGGAAACAGAAAGACAATCTCAACGTCAAATATGACGAACACCAATGAAAATATGTAGTATTGCACTTTGAACTGGATCCATGTATCCCCGACTGTCTCCATGCCACACTCGTATGTTTCATTCTTTAAAGGATTCGGCTTTTTGGGTGCCACTATGGTGTTTACTAGCAAAGGAACTGCTGCAAAAATAAGCCCAAAGAAGAGGACAATCCCGATAAATATCCAGTCATGTGCCATAAAATTATTTTACAAATCTTACCTCATTATGGGGTAAACCCGAATTTATACTTCCAAGTAATTACAGCTAGTTTGTGACAATTAGTGCAAATGATAGCAAAATGATAGCATGAGTGCAATAGCGTGTCAACGAACTGTTACCGAAAACCTAATATTTTATACAAGTTTGTATACACAATAATTTTCTAGTGTAAAACAACCACATACCTGATGCTGCTTCTATCATAACAGATATAGCCATCGCAAATATATTCACGATCTGCTGGACGCATAACCAATTCCGGTAAGACACAGAGCTCCACCCATAATCTGTAACCACGTAGGACTTTCATGCAAAATGATCCAAGCCAATGCTGTTGCTGCAACAGGTTCTCCAATGGCAGCTATGGTTACATAGGATACGGGCAAGTAACCTAGTGCCCAATTAAAGC
>CAWWAV010000056.1:0-6488 GCA_963934935.1 uncultured Anaerolineales bacterium | reverse complement strand
TTGAATGATTCACGCTCTGAAAATGAGATAAGTTTTCGACAAGAACTTGATAGGCGATAGCAGCTGGTCTAAGAGACCCATTATTTCGTATTAGGCCATATGACTCTAATCCCATGACTGGACCAACATGATCAAATAGCTTATATATTGCAATGCGTTCAGCTCCAGCTGCAAAAGCAAGTGTGCTTGATTGAATCAGAAAAGAAGCTTGCTGTTCTAAGGTAACAGGTAAAATCGGGTCATGCCAAGGGTGCAGCGGATCATCCATCGGTGCTGCATTAGTCTCATTCAGCCAAATGGCTTTGTCTAGTCCAAATTCGACAAGTATGTCAGATTGCATCCGAATAATTTGATAGACGCTCTCAGAATCAAAATATACGTGAACAGTAGCTACATCGAAATAGAAGTTATTAGATGTTGCATCTTTATCACTTGCCACTATTTCTAGTAGACGGCGGAGATAAGGTTCCCTTCCATACACTACATCATGCCAATAAGTCAGCCCACCCAAATGAATGACTGCGTCAGGGTCAATTTCTTTAGCTACAATGTATGCTACTTTTACTAGACGATAATAATCTTCGGCAGAACCGTCAAATTGGGCACCTGGATGATCAAAAGATATATCTGGTTCATTCCATATAATCCAATGTTTTATCTGATCACCATATTCATATACAATGCGCCGAACAAAATTTGCCCAATGATTGCCAGGATCCGAAACAGGCAAATACAATCCTTCCGGCACTCCCCTATGAGGTAACCCTTTAGTAGCCCATTCTGGTGTGCCAATCAATAACGCAGCAAGCTCCCTATTATTTTTTACCGCAGTATCAAGCCATTCATTTTGTAGTAGTGAATGCTCAATACTATTTCGGTAAATTGGGTCACCATATTGCTCAATAATTTCTAATCCATGAGGATAAACAGGAGTCCAACTATTCGGTCCCAAGGGTTGTACACGGTACCACTCTATTACAACACGGTCCCAGCCCACTTCCCATTTGTTAGCAATATGTGATGCCTGATATGATTCCACTATCCCAAAACGCGGATCGGGTTTGGTATCATCAGCCCTAACAGTGACCGTTGGAATCATCAGTACAGCCATTATAATTATCCAAAGCAATGACAACCGATTGAACGGCAAGTGATTTAACAAACTGAAATTGGACATATAATTAGACATATCATATGATGAAACAACAACTCAACATTCAGAATACTATAGCGTATAATTTATATCCTAGAATAGCATGAAACTACAAAGACTAATTTGCTCTACGATCACGTCAATCTGTTTATTTACTACGTCATGTGTAAATAACACAGAAACTAGACAGGATGCTACGCCCACTCTGGCACCTCCTCAAGTCAGCATCACTACTACTACAGCTGAACCCAATATGCTTCCGCAACCTACTCGTAAAACTATCACTCAATCAATTACACCAACAACTGAAGCCTACACTCCAGATACTTATTATTTGTACAGTGCTCAGAATGGTGATACTTTACCTACAATAGCTCGACGCTTTGTAGTTGATTTAGAACTCTTATGGAGAGCAAACTTACATCTAGCGCGTACAGATTTTCTGGCTAGGAACACTCTCGTGACTGTGCCTGATTTAGATCTCAGCAATTCCATTGATCCTTTCTGGATAATACCTGACAGCGAGGTAGTCTATGGACCCGGTCAAATCAATTTAGATGTTGAGAACGAAGTTAAGGCTTATCCTGAGGGATGGCTCTGGCAAATCGAATCCGGAAATGACTATCTATTGCCCGGATGGAGAGTTGTACAAGATACATCTATAGCATATTCAGTGAATCCTAGAATATTGCTAGCACTTATTGAATACCAGAGTGGTTTGGTGACTGGCATTAGCGATGCAGAGTCAATAGTACAATACCCGCTTAATGTACAAAAATGGAAGTTTGCTAAGCTTCCTAACCAATTAATGTGGGCATCTGAGCAGCTCAATACTGGTTACTACGGATGGAGACATGGGCGCATCCAACAACTTACTCTTGCTGAAGGAGAACAATATGAACTCGACCCTCGCCTAAACTCTGGCAGCGTAGCGATTTACTCGTTCTTTGCCCAGTTATATTCAAAAGCATTATTTGAACAAGCAATAGGACCCAACGGGTTTGCGGCAACATACGAACAACTCTTTGGAGACCCGTTTAATTTCCAGGTTGATCTATTAGAGCCAGGTCTGAAGCAACCAGAGCTATCACTCCCATTTGAAGATAATGTTATATGGAATTTTACTGGTGGACCACACAATGCATGGCGAGACTCACCTCCTTGGGCAGCTATCGACTTTGCGCCACAATTAGCTGAGTCTGGTTGTGCTAAAAGCACTGACTGGATAGTGGCTCCAGCATCAGGTGTAATATCTCGCATCCAGGATGGTGTGTTAGCCCAAAACTTGGGCAATGATAGGTCAGAACTAACAGGTTGGACTCTAGTTTACGTACATTTGTTACCTGAAAAATACAAGCTCAGAGTAGGCCAACAAGTCGACTATGGTGAACGAATAGGTCGACCTTCTTGCGAAGGAGCTTTCGAAAGCACAGGTACTCACCTACATCTAGCACGCAAATACAACGGTGAGTGGATGCCTGCTTCTGGACCTCCCACTTTCTCTCTTGGTGACTGGGATGTTATAGGAGAACATCGTCCATATCGCGGCAAATTATATAATCGCAACAGTGGCATCATAGTAGAAGCCTGCGCTTGTGTAAATGACAATCAAATATCTAAACCACCTAAATGACAGACATAGATATAATCAGCATAAGGACAAGACAATGACAAAAACTAACTTTCAATTTGGTACGGTTGGATCACCAAAGACCACCCCTAAAAACCCCGGTGGTTCAGTAGGAGCTATTGCACAAAGCGCTGCGCTAGGTCTTACAACTCTTGAATTGGGATGGGTACATTCTGTGCGTGTAAAAGAGTCTACTTGTGACAAAATCAATACTGCTTCCGAAGAAAACTGTGTGTCTCTTAGCGTACATGCACCATATTTTATAAACTTAAACGCGAAGGATGAGGAATGGCCCAAAAGTCGCAAGCGCTTAATGGATGCGGCTCATTATGGGAATTTAGCTGGGGCCACTGACATAATTTTTCATCCCGGTTCATATTTCGGTGCTCCACCAAATGAAGTATTACCATTAGTCATAGAAAGACTGCATGGATGTGTTGAGGAGCTAAGAAACTCCTCCAATCCAGTGACACTTCGCCCAGAGACAATGGGTAAAAGCGCCATGCTTGGATCCCTCGAAGATACACTTGAACTTTCCAAAAACATACCAGGTGTTGCTCCATGTATAGATATTGCTCACTTGCATGCCCGTAATGGCGATGGTACAGTTAACACTTACCAAGAATTTGAAGATATCATCAAATCTATAAGTACCACACTAGGCAATGAAGAGCTCAACAATTTGCACATTCACATCTCTGGAATAGACTATGGTCCTAAGGGTGAACGAAAACACTTGACTTTTGAAGAAGGAGACCTAAATTACTTTGATTTTCTTCAAGTATTGTCCGATTACCATTGCTCAGGCAGACTGCTTTGTGAAAGCCCAATAATGGAAGAGGATGCACTGTTAATCAAGAAAGTATGGCAACAAATGCAAAATAGCTAATAAATATTGTATGAAAGCTCTCGTAAAAACAAGAGCACAAGTTGGTCTTGAGCTCAAAGAAGTTCCAACACCTGAACCTGGCCCCGATGATGTACGCATTCATATAATGAAAAGCTCCATTTGCGGTACCGATTTACATATTTATGACTGGGACAATTGGGCATCACATAATATCGACATCCCTCTGACTATAGGACACGAATACGTAGGAATTGTAGACAAAGTTGGCAGCAATGTACATGATTACTCTCCAGGCGATTTAGTGTCAGGAGAAGGTCATATAGTGTGTGGGAGATGTCGCAACTGTTTGGCAGGAAGACGACATTTATGCCACGATACACTCGGCGTCGGCATCAATCGCCCAGGTGCTTTTGCCGAGTACCTCATAATACCTGTGGCCAATGTATGGCCTTGCGATAGTAAAATACCTCTGGAAATACTAACCTGTTTCGATCCTTTAGGTAATGCCACGCATGCAGCATTGTCATTCAATGTAATCGGTGAGGATGTACTCATTACGGGTGCGGGACCTATTGGACTTATGGCAGCTTCAATAGTACGTCATACAGGTGCACGTCACGTAGTAATCACCGATCCAAACCCTTATAGGCTTGCATTAGCTAATAAAATGGGCGTTAGTCTGGCTATAAACCCTAATGAACAGACTATCACGGATACAATGAATCATCTAGGAATGAAAGAGGGGTTCGACGTTGGACTAGAAATGTCTGGCAGTCCAAAAGCATTAGACTCCATACTAAAAAACATGAGTCACGGAGGCAAGATAGCTTTGCTTGGATTACTTCCGGACACCACAACTACAGCTTGGAACAAAGTAATTTTCCATGGATTAACTATTAAGGGCATCTACGGTAGAGAGATGTTTGAAACTTGGTACAAAATGACTAGTATGTTGCAATCTGGATTAGATATCTCTGAGGTAGTAACCCATCAAATGAGTTATAAGGATTTCAGCGATGGTTTTGACTTGATGCGTACCGGTCAATGCGGAAAAGTAGTGTTGGACTGGGAACAAATATAGATGTTCGACAATATACGCAATCATATTCTACAAGAACTAAAAAACATCGAAGATTCTGGACTATATAAAAACGAGAGGATAATTAATAGTCCACAACAATCTAAGATTCTGGTACGCGGTGACCAAGAAGTAATCAATCTGTGTTCAAACAATTATTTAGGTTTAGCAAATCATCCAGATATCATTTCCAGTGCTCATGAAAGCCTTGATTTCTGGGGTTATGGTATGTCATCAGTACGTTTTATTTGTGGAACCCAGGTAATACACAAGAACTTAGAGGATGCCACCAGCGCTTTCCTTGGCACTGAAGATACTATCCTATACACATCCTGTTTCGATGCCAATGCCGGACTTTATGAGACATTGCTAGGTCCAGAAGACGCAATTATAAGTGACGAGCTTAACCACGCCAGCATAATCGACGGAATCAGATTGTGTAAAGCAACCAAATACAGATTTAGAAACGGTGATATGAACGACTTGGAAAAGCAATTAAAAGCCTGTAAATCAGCTAGATTTCGCATGATAGCTACCGATGGGGTCTTCTCTATGGATGGCACCATTGCAAACTTAAGGACAATATGTGACCTAGCAGATGAGTATCAGGCTATTGTCATGATAGATGATTCGCACGCTGTTGGAGTTCTAGGAAAATCTGGTCGTGGCACTCATGAATACTGCAAAGTTATGGGCCGAGTCGATATTATTACAGGCACATTTGGCAAGGCATTAGGAGGAGCAAGCGGAGGCTATACAAGCGGCAGACATGAAATCATATCTTTACTCAGACAACGTTCTAGACCTTATTTGTTCTCTAACACTTTGGCTCCAAGCATAGTTTGTGCGTCTCTAAAATCTTTGGAGATATTGTCAAAATCTAACGGGCTGCGCAACAAGTTAGAATCCAATACAACCTATTTTAGAAAAGAAATGTCTGAAATGGGTTTTAAAATACCAGATGGTGAACATCCTATATTACCTATTATGCTAGGGGATGAACTAGTCGCACGCAATATGGCTGAACGTCTACTGGAACTTGGAGTATACGTGATAGGATTTTCCTATCCAGTTGTGCCCAAAGGTAAAGCCCGCATACGTGTTCAGATGTCTGCCGCTCACAATCAATATGACTTAGATTGCTCTCTTAAAGCCTTTAATCAAGTGATGCAGGAGATGTCTGCTACTTCCCCCTTATAATTATTTGCAATTTGCGTCCTACTTACTTGGTGCAAATGTATCCATCATCAGATAAGGATCTCCTAATGGATAAAGAATAGGACAAGTACATCCTCTGTCAATGTACTCATTTACACGAGCTCGAGCTTCATCCGGTGTGCCAGTAGCACTAATACTCAAAACGAACTCATCAGGCACATGTTGCATAGCTTCTATAATTTGATCCTTACTAGCAGGCCAACCCAATATTTTCTGAACCTTTTCAACAATATCAGCAGACACACCAGAAGCTTGAGCAATATGCGGTTGTTGTGCCAAATACTGAGTCAGTAACGTTTTGGCGCCCTCGATAGCCTTGGCTCGATCCTCGTGTACAGAGCACACTATTAATTGCGGTCGATCAATCTCATCCAGGTCACGACCAACACGTTTAGCCCCATCTTCTAATTGTTGCATGGCCCTGTCATTATAATTTGGCGGTACACAATAATTTAGTACAACACCATCAGCAATCTCACCTGTTAGTTCCATCATTTTTGGCCCGGTTGCCCCGATATAGATTGGCACATTCCTTGCCTCTGACCGACCATAAACTACA
>CAWWAV010000055.1:0-6546 GCA_963934935.1 uncultured Anaerolineales bacterium | reverse complement strand
TTGCAGAAAAAAGTCTAATTAAATTTTTTAAAGGCGGCTGGAATATTTTTGATTCCAAAACTGACAAATTTGGTTGATGGCCTACATTTAAATCAAGGGATATATCTATACACACTTGTTATAGCATTAGTGTACTCATGGACAGCAGAAGTTATAGGTGGTATTGCAGCGATCACGGGCGCGTTTCTTGCAGGTCTTTTCCTTAGCCGTACTATACAACGGGATCGTATTGTTGAAGGGGTTTCTACCATAGCCTATTCGCTGTTTGTACCAGTTTTCTTTGCTAACATAGGTCTACAAGCCAATGCTAGAAATATTACAGGCGACCTAATATGGATTAC
The DNA here is from genome assembly GCA_963934935.1 of uncultured Anaerolineales bacterium. Classification (GTDB taxonomy): domain Bacteria; phylum Chloroflexota; class Anaerolineae; order Anaerolineales; family UBA11657; genus UBA11657. The sequence goes on along the minus strand of CAWWAV010000055.1, from coordinate 6,205 downwards.
TTCTGCAATTATAATAGTGGCAATAATTAGCAAATTAGTAGGATGTACGCTGGGTGCACGTTTAGGTGGAATGAACGCACAGGAATCTATGCTAGTAGGCGCAGGTATGATTTCACGCGGCGAAGTAGGACTTATAGTAGCTACACTTGGATTAACTCACGGTATTATCAACCAAGAAGTTTTCTCTATCACAGTTGTAACAGTGATCGTAGTCACGCTGGTTACACCCATCATATTGCATAGACTATCAGAGGGGACACTTCCAGAGAACACAAAGCAACCTATATTGTCACCAGATTAGGAAAACAGACATGAGACAAATGATAATCTTTGTACTAAACAATCTTGATAAATCTGCTGATTTGCTAGAAGCATGGGAAGCGGCAGGAGCAAGAGGAATTACTTGCATCAATACTACTGGTATCGGTAATATACGTACTAGTGCAGAAATAGCTAATTTACCCTTCTACCTCAGCCTGAAGGACATTCTAAAATCCAAGCAGCATCATCACTGCACATTTTTTACGGTCGTTGACAATGACAATTTGTTGGAGAAACTTATTCAAGCCGCCCAAGACATTACAGGAGGATTGGAAAAACCAAATACCGGCTTCCTTTTTACAGTACCTGTAAGTAGTGTGTATGGCATGAGCTCTGACAATTCAATTACAGATAACCAAAAGTAAATGCGGTAATATGATTGGTTCTAATGAACACAAAATGGACTGAAACGACAAAATATACAGTAATAGTAGCACTTGGATTAGTATTAGTATGGCTAATCTGGATAGCTAGGCCACTGATTGGTCCCGTAGTAATATCAGCTTTGCTAGCATTTACTTTAAATCCTCTCGTGACTTGGCTATGCAATCGCACTCGTATGAACCACAATATTGCAGTAGTTGTAGTCTATACACTCCTCGCTGTACTATTAGTAGCCATTCCTATAGTAGCTACACCATATCTTGTACGTCAGTTGGCTGGATTTTCCGAAACTGTGAATTGGGTATTAGATAGAACTGGTTTGCTTTTCTCGCGATCATTTACTGTAGCGGGTATCACTATGTTCCCCAGTGATTGGGTCACTAACATCGATCAATTTGTTGCAGAATCAGTTGCTACAATAGCAGGAAACACACTCAATTTTCTTGCAACTTTTACAGGAAACATGATTTGGGTGTTAATTACTATGGTTACATTATTCTACTTACTTAAAGATGGTAGTCGGCTGAAACAAAATATGCTGAAGCTCGCTCCGCCAAGTTTGCGTCAAGAGTGGGAACAGCTGCTGACCGACATTGACCATGCCTGGGGAGCATTCTTAAGGGGGCAATTACTATTGATGTTAATCGTAGGAGTGTTAGCAGCCTTGGGCGGTGTAGCTATAGGCCTACCAGGAGCTGTAATTTTAGGTGTATTAGCTGGACTACTGGACATAGTACCTTCGCTCGGGCCCGCCGTATCTGGAGTAGCAGCAATCACAGTAGGAATGGTGCTCGGATCCACTTATCTTAATATTCCAAATGGATGGTTTGGATTAATTGTGGCTGGTCTATATTTTGTTGTACAACAGATTGAAAATATATGGCTACGGCCACAAATCATGAGCAATCGCTTGCGTCTTCATCCAGGTATTATATTTGTAGGTGTAGTAGGAGCACTAGCCATACAAGGGATTTTAGCAGCACTGCTTATAGTACCAATTATGGCAACTACATCTATCCTAGGTCGTTACTTTTACTCAAAACTTACAGATTCAAATGGATGATTGTTGAGCAATATTTGTAAAACAATTGTCATTTATGTTGACTGTATATGCTTGTCTCCAGCACTTCGACTACCTGAAAGCCAGTCGAAATACCAAGTTAGTAGGTACAGTTACAATACTTACTACCAACGCAGCTACAAAAGCTGCTACAAATCCATCTACACTAAATCCATAACCAATATAACTTCCGATCCATCCCGCAAGAAGAAACATACAAGTGTTTATTATCAGGGTACCTAAACCCAATGTAGCTATGATCAAAGGAAAGGTCACAAGTCTAAGCAAAGGACGAACAGTCAAATTGACTAATCCTAAGATTAATCCATTTACTATTAACGCACCTAAACTAGTTGCAACAGGAGTAACTCCAGGTACAAACTGGAACACCACCCAGATAGCAATCACATTAACAGCCCAACGAGTTAGAAAAGTTTTCATTAATTAGCACTCATGCTCAAATAAGAACATTGAATATGTGACATCAGTTTATTATATTATCCTAGTGAAAATGGCTACAATCCTACCAAACCAGAATATAGGTCATCATCAACGTTACCTCCACTGAGAACGCACCCTATTTTCAGACCTACAAAACGCTTCGGGTCGGTAAAAAGAGCTGCTACAGAAAGTGCTCCTGTGGGCTCTACATGAAGGGCACATTGATGTAAATGTTTCATTGCAACAGGAATTAGACTTTCATCAACTTCGATGATTCCACTCATTTCGCTAGAAAGAATATCAAAATTTAACCTACCTAAACTTATAGTTCGCGCACCATCAGCTAAGGTATCAGGTTCCTGGTCATTTGAAATTAGAATGCCTTTTCGCAAAGATCGGGCAGCATCATTTGCTATTGATGGCTCTGCTCCCCACACTGATATATCGACGTCCTTAGAACGCAATCCAGATATTATTCCTGAGCTTAGACCACCTCCACCTACAGGTGCTATGATAGCGTCAATGTATGGTACAGAGTCAGCCAATTCAATACCTAGTGAAGCATTTCCAGAAATCACATACTGATTATCATACGCACTACACACATAATAATCTGGCAAAGATTTCGACAATTCTAATACACGCTGTTCTCGTGATACGATGCTCACATCGACAAGATCGACTATAGCACCATAACTGCGGACTGCCTCCACCTTAACTCGCGCAGCTGTATTAGGCATCACAATAGTGCATTTTCGGTTTATCATTTTTGCTGCACAAGCAAGGGCCTGACCGAAATTACCTGACGAAGCAGCTATAAAGCCTGGAGAATCAACTTGATTGACAACATTCCATGCTGCTCTAAACTTAAAGGAACCGGTGACCTGACATAGTTCACTGATAAGATAAATTTCGCAATCTGCCAATTCGTTCAAATGAGTATCTTGCATGATATGGGTAGGTATTATTGGGTCAGAACTTTCAATATTTTCTATTCTTATGTTCATTCAAATAACTCCTATCACAGACTCAGTACTAAATGTTAAAAACATTCAAAGCTAGATACTATTTACAACTTCATAAACTTGTTGGTAGATGACGTCAAATGAACATCGCAATTATTATAACGACTATCAAACTTATTCAAGTATAAACTGTTCAACAGATATCGATCAACAACAATTTTTTCACGAGCATATTGTAGCACCCACTAGTTGGTTGCTGTTTGACTTCCAACAACAATTGATGATACACTGTATATTGTCCTGATACATTATAGTAAGTCCTACAATTGGTTGTTTATTAGGTTCAATTCCTAAGAATATCAGGTCTGCACAATAACTTTACAGACAAAATAAATAGTCCGCCATCTTCAACTACCAGTACATGAAGGGCAAAATGCTCAACATACCAAATATAGGGTGCAAGTGACTAGTTTACAAAAAACAAAGAGAATCTCATGGGTTTCGATAATACTATGGGTACTGCGTGTAGTTGTAATTGCCCTAGTCATCTATGGGTCTGCTGTAACACTTGCTTCGGGAAAGTATGCGACTAGCAGTTGGATTAGCCTGCTAATAGCTGGGCTAGCTCAAGGCAGTATATATGCCCTGATTGCACTGGGATATTCACTTGTCTATGGAATTATGTTAATGATTAATTTCGCTCATGGAGAAGTGTATATGGCCGGTGCATTTGTATCATTCTTTGTGGCTGATGCACTTGAGCAATCTGGCTTCCTACAAGCACAACCACTGGTTACAATTTTTATATTACTTTTGTCTGCGATGGCAACCTCAACTTTGGTAGCATTAATTCTTGAACGTGTAGCCTATCGCAGACTACAAAATGCGCCCCGAATGATTTCATTGATCACTGCTATTGGAGCTTCATTTTTCCTGCAATATACATTTAGAGGTTTATTTGGTTCCGGATTTAAAGCATATCCAGTGTTTGGAACAATGTGGGGACATTGGACTTTTGGGTCAGTTACTGTACAGGTAGTACAAGTCGTGGTAGCTGTGGCAGCTATATTAATGATGGGAGGATTATATTGGTTCGTCGAAAAAACAAAAACTGGTAAATCAATGCGCGCAGTATCCGAAGACAAGGAAATTGCATCTCTCATGGGGATAGATGTCAACAGAGTGATAGTAATCACATTCATGCTGGGCGGAATGCTAGCCGGTGCTGCAGGAGTATTTCGAGGACTTTACCAACCACAAGGAATTGGGTACAACATGGGATTTTTGCCAGGCCTTAAAGCATTCTCCGCTGCAGTGCTAGGTGGTATCGGCAATATTCCCGGAGCAATGTTAGGAGGAATATTCCTCGGTCTATTTGAATCTATAGGCCCTAATCTCATCCTACAAGGCCTAGGTATTGTAGGAGCTAACCAACTGAAAGACGCAATTGCAATAGTGATGCTCGTGTTGGTTTTGATATTCAGACCACAAGGTATTCTTGGCGAGAAATTAGCTGAAGAAAAAGCATAATACTATGACAAACTCAAACATTGTACATACAGTGCTAGAGCGCAAGAATGCTACTCAGACTATGTTGATTGGCATCTATTCAGGCCTGGTGGCCCTTTTCGTTTGTCTAATTGGTATGGTTGAAACATTTGGAGAAAGGGACATCATCGGTGGCATAATATCCATGGGACACACTATGTTGATTATCATTGCTATGGGTGGTGGTGCTCTTGCAGTCAACAAGCTTAGAGAAGATATATCTACACCTACTGCAAAAAATAATAAAGCATCATTCTTGATTGAAATTTTGGTTGGTATAACATCAGGCCTCATAGTTGGTACCACATTATCCGTATTCGTTTTTGCTACTGCGCTTGTTGACATGCGTTCAGTACTGATTAACGTGTCTCCTGGATTGATTGAAATGCTAACATTTCAAAAGCCTGTGTCTCAAGTCGTGATGACTATAACTATTTTGGGGTCACTACTGGGAGGTCTAGGTGCAGCAATATTCAATATTACTCCAAGAATAAGATTGCCTCTTGTGGTAGGCTTAGCATCAGTCGTATCTCTCGGTATGCTACGTGATATGGTGAAGATTATCCTAACAAGAGAGGGGTGGCCAAGTGTTCTATTGAATTTCCTGGTCAAAAACCAAGGCTTGTCCATCACAGGCGCCATTTCGATATTCGCAACCACAGTTGTGCTAGTTATAATCTGGCCACATTTACCAGCAATATACGATAAGATAATACGAGTAGTCGTAACTTACGTTCCCAGGGCTTTACAACTCACAGTGAGTATAATATTTGCAATTACACTAGCAATGAGAATATTCTGGTTTATTGCGATAAGTGATAAAGATTTACCTGTTCTACCTATATGTAACACAGCCGCTAACTCTTCAGATGTAGGCGAGGTCGGCCTGGTCAAATGTATAAATATACTGTCCAAGGATGTCAGCACAACAACTGATCTGCTTGGGGCCAATATTGCTACCCTAGTTGGTACTATTATTACAATTTCTGAAATTCTGATTGGAGCAAGCATTCTCTTAGGTATCATGTTTGTTCTTTGGAATATACGACAAAGAGCCAAATCAACAGACACAACATCTACATTGGAATACCCCGACAACGCATTATTAATAATCGCTAAGCGCAACATTTCTGCTTTCTTTGGTGTTGCATTACTTGTATCACTTCCTATCTTATTAGGAGTATTTCCAAGCGAAGTACTCCTAAATGTTGGGCTTTATATGCTAATGGGATTTGGATTGAACATAGTTGTTGGCATGGCAGGATTGTTAGACCTAGGTTATGTAGCATTTTTTGCTGTGGGAGCTTACTCAATGGCGCTGCTGACATCGCCTCGAGCCTCTATAGAAATGGGAATGTCATTCTGGGCCGCTCTTCCTATAGTTGTCCTGGTAACAGGAGCCACTGGATTGTTAGTTGGAGCACCAGTGCTACGAATGCGCGGCGACTATTTAGCAATCGTTACTCTTGGATTCGGTGAAATAGCT
>CAWWAV010000054.1:0-6584 GCA_963934935.1 uncultured Anaerolineales bacterium | reverse complement strand
TTGAGTAATTGTGCTCCCACCTTGGATGAGTCCGGGACAATCCTCAGGACGCAATACACAAATTGGTCTACTTAGGTTGGCACTAAAAGCCCGCAGCATACCAAACAGGTCGTAGCCTGCATTTTGATAAAACGTTTTGTCTTCTATGGATATGGTAGCCGTCTGGAAGCGCACTGGTATCTGCTCAAGATCCAACCACTGTCGGTCTCCAGCACGAGGATCAATCACTTCATACAAAACATACTGACCAGTACGATCATAAATCTTTGTGGTCTGAAAAAACTGATTGCTGGAAGTCTGGAATGCTAGTTCTAGAGACTTGGCGCTGGGCAAATCAACAACAATCTCGGAATATACTCCCAGCACTATTACTGCTCCAGCCGTAATAGTTGCAAATATAATCATTACAACCATTAGCAACAATCCAACAAACCACGGCCGCATACTACGTAAACCACTTTTGGCACGACGACGACGTGCGCGCCTGTCACGAACAATATGTATTGCGTTAGGCATTCTATGATTATAGTACTAGTAGATTAGAACCATCCCTAATATTTAGTCGCCTAATTCTGGCAAATTCCTTTCTATCACAATCATATGCGATAAACCTAACCATCTTAAAGAAGTTCCCTCAAGGGCCTGCAATCCATATCTAATCATCCTACCAAACGCACCCCATTTAGACACAAGGTTGTCATATCCTCCAAAAATTACAGTGTGTGAAACTATTTTTGCCTGAAGTCCACTAAATAGACTTCTAATTTCGGAAGGTAAGTAGGTGCGTACATGTGGTGCCAAAATATCGCGCAAAAAATCAGGTAGATAATTAATAAAAGGCACATTCCCAAAATGGTATTTGTCGCGCCAATAAATTCCGTGTGTTTCCACAGGATACCACCGGTTCGGAACAAAAATTATAGCTCTTCCACCGTCAATACCGTTTTCTTTGTCCGGCATCCGTAACACACGCAGAATTTCATTGACTGCCATATTGTCATCTTTAACATGTTCTAGAACTTCATGAGAAATAACATAATCGAAGCATCCGTCCGCATACGGCAAATATTCGCACTGGCCAGCTACCAAAAGATTTGAATCAACAACAGAAGATGCTAAACGTGATATTTCAATATCAACTCCATGTACACTTTCATAATATTTACTTAACTCACGCACATATATACCCAATCCGCAGCCATCTACTAAGACACGACTACCAGATTGTACAGGTAATGCAGATAACATCATTTGCAAACGTCGCTGCTGACCTTGCCTCCATACATAGGAAGGCTCTCCTCTTGAAGCAGCTTCGGAAGAGTACTGGCTCATTTCGTGCCCCAATGAAACACTACCGACCCCAACATTACCTTACTAAAACCTACATTTCTGAAGCCTATACTAGACATCAGTTCTGCCAAATCCTCTGCTGACAAGAACTCAGCCGTTGATTCAGAAAAATATTTGTAGGCCGCACCATGTCCAGAGATTAATTGCCCCAACAATGGAATTACACCAAAAAAATATGGCTTCAGCATCAATCTAAGCCATGTTTGTCTAAATGGGCTCGTATCCAAACACAACAAGGTGCCCCCTTTAATCAATACGCGATATTGTTCCTTTAGTGCCGATTTTACATGGGTCACATTACGCAATAGAAATGCCGACATCACCACATCAAAACTATTTTTTTGGAAGGATAAATTAAGCGAATCAGCGCCCAACCAACAAACACTATCCGCATTCCTGCGCGCACGAGCTACATTCAACATATTCTCGGAAAAATCTGCGCCCACGCACATTATGTCAGTCTGACTAGATACAATTTCTAATGAAAGATCTCCTGTACCTGTACCGATATCCAACACACGTCCCTTGTTCGGCAATCTAATTTGATTTAGCAAAGTACGACGCCAATATTTATCATATCCGAATGTGATTAGGCTATTCATAAGATTATAACGATGAGCAATAAGGTTGAACATAAACCTTATGTCATCAGGTTGTTTGCTCATATATTTACGCATTATATTTATCAGGGAGATAAGATTACTGCATTTATACTGTCAGAATAGTATAAAGCTTCTATCCATTTGTCATCCTTCACAAGCCATCCATCATACTCTCTTCGCGCTGATACAACTTTCCAACCATCGAGATTAAATGGTACTTCCGGATCATCTGCTGCAATCCATACCCCATTATATTTCCTTGCAAAGTGCAAGTGTGTGGCACTAGAATAACCTCCCTCACATGATGGGTGACCAATTAAGTCGCCAGTTTTCAAAGTCTTCCCGACTGGCACTCTGTCAGCATAATAGATGTGCATATACAATAAGTTCCAGCCGGTTTGCTCATACCCATCACCATCAAAATCCTGAACCACTGCACCCTCGGATGATCGTACTATTTGCCCATCAGCAGAAGCACGTATCCACGCTTGAGAAACTTGACATCCACTTGCACCGTCAGGTGGACCAAAATCGATCCCCGCCCAAGCACTACCAGAATCCCAACCCCCATGAGGTCCTCCTGTAAAATACCATACCTCATTTCTATCCCAAGGCCATTCAAAGTCCGGCTGCTCCAAATATGAAGGTAATAACGGTTCATAGGCATATCCAAACGCACTACCGAACATTTCGGTATAAAGTCTATCAAAGCCACTCACACCAACAATGTCAGGCCAAACATCAGAAGAGTACATCTTACTAAAATAAAATTGTACGGCTACTGTACCAGCATTGAGACCGGGCGCAATTGCTAACTGCGATCCATCTATCAAATCTAGCACTTGCAAAGTATCCTCTCTCCATCCGTAAAAACCATAATTTAGAGTGTCAGCCGCCCACGACAATTGTCTTAAGAGTCCTTTGTATCCTGATCGAACATATCCAAAAGGATATGTTAGCGAAACATCACCTGCATTGGATCCCATCACCCAACCAGTCTGTTGCTCTAAAATAGCAATCAATAAGCGGGGGTTGACTGAGTAATTCTCAGCTACGTATTTAACAATTTCAGGTCCATTCCGAGTGATGCCACGATGATCTGTTTCACTAACTTTGTTTAAATAACTGTCCCATTTGCTCAAGTACTCTGTAATATCAAATCCTATTTGGCCTGGTCCATAGACCAGTTCAGAGTCAGGAATAAGCTTATGATTAGACCCTAATGGGAGATAATTATCTGGTATTTCCAAGGATTGTCCTAACACCAACATGTCGTTTGCCGGCAAATCGTTTGCTTCTCGTAGGGCTCCAACAGACACCTTGTACATACGTGCTATTGCACTCAAAGTGTCACCAGATTTCACCACATAATTCTTGGCTGCCGGCACTACTTGAGCAGCACGCGTTACATCGGGAGTAGGTGTGCCACTGACAACCACAGTAGAATACACCATCTCACGTACCGTACCTGGCATATAAGTCCCAGGCAGCGTCCGAGGACTATCAACATTGTTTCCCACTGGAGTAACCCGACCATCTGTATCTTCCATATTATTAACTTCCTGTCGCACACAAGCAATGCTTGCTGCAACCATTAAGACCAACACCATTACAGGTATAAGATCTTCGTAAAGTGCAGAAGATTTTTTCTGAAGTCTCTTCACCGCTATAAATAAACGCTTGTAATGCATTGTTTAATATTCTACCGCAACACTAAGTGTATAATTATACAAATATCACTTGTATTATTTGAAAGATTTTGATAGAACTTCCTTATTGCTCACGTGCATAATCCAAAGTCTCATACAAACAAAGTTCAACTACCATCAATGGGGTCAAACTGGTTTAAGGTATCTATTACACTATTGGTCTTAAGTTGCACATCTTGCAGCCAACCCTTAGTGCAACCAAATGCAACACTCCGTCCTCCAGAAGTAAACTATGCTAGTGCCACACTTACAAACACAGCCACTATTACAACCATCAGTGCCACAAGCACTATTACTATTACGCCAACTTCAACTCATACGAATACGTCAACATTCACACCAACTAATACTCCCACACCTACGATGTTTCCAACTCGAGATCCTAGCGCCACAAGCACTATCGTGCCAACCTACTTGCCGATTTCTGACCTGCCTGAGCCTCATTTCTGGCTGGACCGCCCAATCTCAGATGAATACAATGACTACGTCATACCAACATATAGATATGGGTCTACACAAGGAGGCACATTAAGAGTGCATCATGGTGTCGATTTCGTCAATTCATTAGGCACACCAATCAAGTCCACAATATCTGGAAAGGTTGTTTTTGCAGGCAGTGATTATTATGCTAAATTAGGCCCAACAAAAGATTTTTACGGCCGAGCCATTATTGTCCATACATTCAATCATTTTCTACATCAGCCGGTTTTTGTCCTCTACGGTCATCTTGATACTATTCTAGTTTCGAAGGGACAAACCGTAGAAACGGGAACAATACTAGGAACTGTAGGTGGAGCAGGAGTAGCTAAAGGTGGTAGCCATTTGCACATGGAAATACGCGTTGGACACAATGATTATCTTTCAACAAGAAATCCAGAGTTGTGGATCCGCCCATACCCCGACTGGGGTACACTAGCTGGTAGAATAACAGACAACAATGGCAAACTTATTCCACTAGTGAATATCACAGTGATTTCCAAGCAATTAGATGAGACAGATATTAGTCCTGTGCGTCGCTACTTAACCACATATGCTGAAGGTCCGGTAAACCCAGATGAAATTCTGGGCGAAAATTTTGCATTGGCTGATTTGCCTCCAGGCATATATACTGTTGGGGTAAACACAGGAGGAACTATCCAGAGACAGGACGTCACTATATTGCCAGACATACTGAATTGGATAGAATTTGTAAATGTTAATCCGCCCTTAACATGGACTCCCACACCAATTACAACTCCTACACCAAAACAATAAAACGTTTTACACAAAGGTGGAATAACACAGCATTATTTTGTTTAGTGATGCTAAATCTATTGTACGCGTGCAGTTACCAAGAGCAGGATAAAAACACTGCAAACCACAATGAAACAGCGACAACTGCTACCTTTGTTGCCTATCAAAAAACTCTACCGCCGCCATTACCGCCGCAACGTACTAGTCCTACTATTACTCCAATGCCTACAGAGACCAAAGAACCAACGTTAACTCCCACCTATACCGCTACGTATACACCTACAGTTACACCCACTCGTACTCCTATAGTACCTAAAGCACATCCAGAGCAATTACCATTGCCGAGACAGGATTTTGCAAATGAAACACACTTGTTCTATGGACGTCCAATGTTGGAAGGCAACAATTATCCGGTTTCACACTACCGTTATGGTATGACCTGGGATGGACTCTTAGCACCCCACTTTGGTGTGGATTTAGCCAATGATAAAGGCTCTATGGTAGTAGCTATTGGTAATGGTACAGTAATCTATTCAGGAAATGATGATACTGAACTCTTTGGTTTCAGAAACGAATTCTATGGCAACCTCATAGTGTTGAGTCTGGATCAAAAATGGAATGACAGGCAGATTTATGCACTATATGCTCACTTAAGCGAAACTGATGTGGAAATTGGACAAAAAGTAACACAAGGAGACATTGTTGGGAAAGTAGGCGAATCAGGCGCAGCATTAGCACCACATCTCCACCTCGAAATAAGAATTGACGACGCCAGAAATTACATGTCAACTCGTAATCCAGAATTGTGGTACTCACCACTACCAGGCACTGGTGTTGTTGCTGGACGCATACTCGACAAAAATGGACTCTTTATACCTGGACAGATGGTAAAAATCACCTGTACTGACCAAGGTGTCCGATGGGTGCAAACCTATTGGAATCAGTGGACTCCACCAGATGATAATTTTAGTGAAAATTTCGTTTTCAGTGACATTCCCGAAATGCAATGTGTAGTGGAATCTGAATATGCTGGCAATACAATCAGCCAATCTATTTACATAAAGCCACAGGACATAGTGTTTGTTGTATTACAACATTCATCTTAGCAAATTAGATAATGCACATCAGACCATTACTTGTAAAATATATAGAAGATCATGACCCGTATATGTAAAACAGCAAGCAGGTTTGTTCTTGGACTTTTTGGAGCTCTAAGCATTATTAGCTGCCAAGTAAATCCAGGAAACCGATTTAATGAAGACTCTGTAAGAGGACCAACTCCCACACTTTTCGGAACAGCTATCACAACATCTGTCCCTTCAGATGCAACATCAACACCACGACCGAAAAAAATTCCAGATGTATGTGTGTTTCCAGTATTCAATGAAGAAATTGGGCAAAATGACGAGGCTGCCGTCTATCGATTCAATTGGGTGTCAGGAGAAGAAAACCTAGATATTGAAACGCGAGGTGGCCCAATTACAATCCAAGGTCCTGTTAATCTCACAAGCGGTACACGTCGCTTACTAATTGTCCATAGATATCCCCCACCAGAAATACTTAGTGTATCGTCCAAACTTAAACCAGAGAGTAACCTACTTTATGACACCAATACTGACGCTGCGGAGATTCGCACAAAAGATGGGGATATATTAAGCCAGACCATATACGATGCTGCTGGGGACATAGG
>CAWWAV010000053.1:0-6720 GCA_963934935.1 uncultured Anaerolineales bacterium | reverse complement strand
TCTAACTTCATTGCGTACATGCACTCTCTGCCCACTATCAAGATTAGAGAACGGCTCATCCAAGAGTAATACATCCGGTCTAGGTCCCATCGCACGAGCAAGAGCAACACGCTGTTGCTCTCCACCAGACAACTCATTAGGCATACGATCTGCATAACCACTCAATCCAACCAACTGTAACATAGCAGAAACCTGATCACCTCGATCGGCACCGTGCAAGCCATAAGCAATATTTGCTGCTACATTTAGATGTGGGAACAACGCATAATTTTGAAAAACCATACCAACTCGACGAAACTCAGGTGGGACAAACTTTTCTGGACTCACCATCACTCGACCACCTACTTCAATCGATCCAGCATCCGGCTTGGAAACACCTGTAATTTGGCGCAATAAGGTAGTCTTACCACAGCCACTGGGGCCAATAAGCGCAAGGATCTCTCCTTTCACTACATCAAGACTCAGTCCATTTAATGCACCAGCCTCTGCAAATGATTTCATTAAACCTTCACACCTGACTGCTATTTCACTCATTAATTTAGACTTCCTCTCTTAAAGCAAATAACGCCATCGGCACAGATGATAACAGAATTAATAACAATGCGGGAGCAGCAGCTGCTCCAAACATTGCTTCTTCAACAGCCGACCAAACTGACGTTGCCAGGGTACTGAAACCTAGAGGTCCCAAAATCAACGTAATGGGCAATTCTTTCATAACCGTAAGAAACACCAAAGCAAATCCAGCAGCTATGCCAGGCCATGAGACAGGAACTGTAATGGTACGAAACACATTTAACGGATTTTTACCTAAAGTCCGTGCTGCTTGTTCAATACTAGGAGATATTTGCAAAAAAGATGTTCGCAATGCTCCTACAGCCTGTGGCAAAAACATTATTAAGTATCCAAAAAGCAACAAATATACAGTCTGATAAATAGGATTTGCGTAATTCGCACCAAAAAACACCAACGCTAAAGCAACGACTATACCTGGTAAAGCAAAAGCAGAATAAGATATCCTTTCCAATAACATAGCAAACCGACCCTTTTGACGCACACTTAACCAAGCCACAGGAACAGCAGCCATTAACACTAACCCTGAAGCCAGACCAGAAGCTACAACAGAATTCCAAGCTGATAACCATAATGATGGAAATGTCATAGTGACACTAATCCCCCGCAAAAACCAGTAAACTAGTATGCTAGCAGGCAATACCAGCGCTAAGATGACAACAATCGCACAAAATAACAGTGATGGCCAACGCCAATGTCCAAGCTGTATCTCCATTGGATTTCCGACAGCTCCTACATGGCCTCCATAATACTTAGCTCGCCCTCGTGTTCTAATTTCGATTAATAATACAAATAATGTAAGCAATATAAGAACTAGCGCTAACACAGCTGCCCCTGTGCGATCAAAAGATGATTGATATTGAATATAAATTACTCGTGTGAAAGTGCTATACCGCATGAATGACACTGCTCCAAAATCACGTAATACATATAATGCCACTAACAACCCTCCCGCTGCTAAACCAGGCCTGAGCTGCGGCAAAGTGACACGCCAAAATGTACTCCATGGACCATTCCCCAAATTCCTGGAAGCCTCCTCTAAAGCTGGATTCATTCGCATTAGAGCAGCCCTAGTAGTAGTTAAGATATAAGGATAACTAAGCAAAGTAAGAACGACAAACGCACCTGGGAACCCATACAATTTGGGTAATGTTTGAACACCTAATGGTTCTAACCACTGTTGAAGTATTCCTCGCGGTCCTAAAACAGAAATGAACAGATAAGCACCTACATAACTTGGTACTACAAGAGGTAAAGTGGTCAAAATAGTCCATAAGCGACGCATGGGCAAGTCACTACGAACAGTAAGCCAAGCTATTGGAACAGCCAACAATGCACTGCCTAATGTAACGCTTGTTGCCAGATAAACAGTTCTTAATAGGACGCGAGCTGTTCGCAAGCTAAATAAAATATCCCATATTGCATCTCCTGTTTCTGATGCACGAACGAACAAGTACACCACTGGTAGCATCAGCATTAATGCAACCAGAGCGCTAGCGCACCATATCATCAGTTTCCAGACATTAACTCTCTGAAATAATTTGCTGGCTAGACGCTCTGTTGCTAAGTAATTCATTTACACAAAAACAAACCAATTAATTGCAGATTACAAACATTAAACGATTTGTCTACCATAACTTATTCCAATGCTCCTACTTCTGTAAGCAAATCAACAGTACCCTGTAGATCAACCAAATCGCTAAGATCAATATCAACCTGAGGTAGATCAGTGATTGGTGTCAACTCCCTATGGATCTTTACGCCCTCTACTAATGGATATTCATAGGTTTGACCAGCAAAATACTGCTGTGCCACTGGAGATAACAAGAATTCAATGAATTTCATTGCATTATCTTCATTCGAACCTGTCGCAATCCTGCCAACTCCCGCTACCATTACTAAAGAGCCTGGACCACCTCCAGGTAAGAAATAGTTCCTAGCCTGGAAATTTTCACCTTCAGCAGCAATGAAACGATGCAAGTAATAGTGATTAACAAAACCAACATCAATTTCACCTGCAGCTGCAGCAGCAACTTGGGGTGTATTTTTGGGGTATACAGCAACATCATTAGCCATTATGCCTTCAAGCCATTCTTTGGTCTTGTCCTCTCCCCAAGTAGATCGCAGAGCTGTAACCATTGCTTGGAACGAACCATTGGTAGGCGCCCACCCAAGACGACCTTTCCATTCTGGTTCTACAAAACCCCACAAATCAGATGGAAGGTTTTTCTCAGGATCGATAGTTGCAGTGTTGTATACAATTACACGTGCCCTACCCGACACACCAACCCAGGCTCCACTTTTTGATTGGAACTTCGAATCTACATTCGATAGCACATTTGCAGGTAACTCTGCAAACATACCGGCTTCGGCTACTGCACCAAGTCCGCCAGGATCTTGTGCCCAGAAAACATCAGCAGGACTATTATTACCTTCTTCCATCAACACTGCTGCTATCTCAGCTGTCTTGCCATATTTAACTTCTACTTCTATACCTGAAGCAGTAACGAACTGATCGATAATGGGCTGCACTAAACTTTCTGAACGACCAGAATAAACCACCAGACGTCCTGGAATACCTTCAACCTCAACAGCCTGCGATGAGCATGACACCAGCATCACGCCAGCTGCCATTAACGAGCACAATACAATTTTTGTATTGCCAATAATTCTTAATCCAATCTCATACATTATTCTAATTGTCTCCGTAATAATTTACATCTAACACAATACTTTTTTTGCAAAACAACCCCACATTGCAACATAAACAGTTATATATTCTTTACATTAGCACCTCGATCGTATAGGTATTGGAATTAATATTTACTATATGGTGATAAATCAGTAGATTACACTTAAATTACAGTGTCAGATTTTCTTCCTCACTCACACAGTTTGAGCAATAACCCTCAAAACACACACATGCATGAGTAAACTTTGCTCCAGTTAGTGCAGAAAATTCTTGTTGCACTTGCAAAATCTTTGGTGTTTCCACTTCTATAATCTTACGACAACCAAGACATGTAAAATGATAATGTTCGCCTTTATTAACCGATTCATAATACTCTACACTATGATCACGAGCGAAATAACGCTGCTCAATTAAGTCCATTTCCTTGAGAATGCCAAGTGTTCTATATACAGTCGCAATATTCAATTTGGAGTTTAGCTTCTTGGCTCTTCTATATACCTCTTCCGCATCAAGATGGTCGCCAGTTTCATCTAGTATAGATAGAATAAGTCTACGCTGAGGAGTCATCCTGCGACCAGCAGCCTTTAGTTGAGATTCAAGCGAATTTTTTCCTTCCATTTTTTACCACCTATTTTGCAATACAAATAATATCTAATTTCTAAGTCGATCTTAATATATTAGTCTCTAATATATGTTATTGCAAATGATTCGCAATTGCAATAAGCCGCAATAATAGCATATGTTGATGATCAATGTCAACAGTAGTGGTGTAAAAATTTGGTTATTGCTATTGAGAATTGTTAGCAACACTATTATATAATCGGTGGTGAAAGATGATAAATATAAAGCAATTTGAAACTAACGCACAACAAAAACGGGTACATCTTCACTACGAGTAACATTTCCAGCTGCGTCACTCGCACGAACATGGATACTATGCGAACCCACTACATCTATTTTCCAACGTGTAGCAAAAGGAGCAATCGTCCTAGTTTCAACCTTGTTGTCATCAACCCATATTTCCACAAAAGCTACTGAAAAATCATCGCCAACATCTGGTTGAATTACAATTGACTCTTCATCAATGCCAACAACTTTACCAGGCCACGGAGCAGTAATACTTACAGCGGGAGGCTGATTATCTACAGTTACCTGTACTGTAGCCAAATCAAATTGTTGATCATTCCGTACTACTAGCAACTGTATAGTATATAGTCCGGACAAACCAGTAGTATCCCACTGTTGTAAAAGACCATCATTCACTCTTCCATAATTGTCTTCTCCAAGCTGTGACCACTTGTCTGGATTTAAACCTTGTCCATATTGCAATCTATAGTATTGGAAATCATTGCCTGTTGCAGAACCTTCTATCAACACATTTCCTTTAACATAATCAAATGGTAGAGGCAAAATAATTTCGGCTGATTCCACATTTTCCATTTGCTCATTTCCTTGAACGGTATCATATTCATATGGGGGTTGTGGAATTCCCTCATTTGCTATCCAATCAGTAGCGCCTGAAGGAAGTATCTGAAAAATTCTATCTTCAATTAACTCTGGTGGTGTATAAACAGTCGCTAATTTGCCGGTATCTCTATTGATCTTAAACGATTGCCATATATCATCTAAGGAGACTGGCTCAGTTCCCATGACAAATACCTCACGAACAATCTCCTGACAATCATCAGTTGGTAACAAGCCGGACGGATAACACACTTTAGTCTCCTTGATACCTACAGGACGATCCCATCCAATAGGCGCAAGACTCATAGAACGCACGCCATAAGTCATGACGGCATGCCAAATAGGAGCAGCTCCATTAGAACCAGTTACCTCTAACATTCCTGTGGAGTCATTATTTCCTACCCAAACTCCAGCAACTAAATGAGGTGTGTAACCTACAGTCCAACTATCAACATAATTGTTTGTTGTGCCAGTCTTAGCCGCAGCCGGTCTTCCAAGCTCCAAAGAATTAGGATGACCGAAAGCGGGAATACGAGATCGTTCATCCGAAAGCACATGATTCATCAAGTAAGCTAGTTCAGGACTAAGTACGGGTCGGGTATCAGGACCTATGAACTCACAGGGAGATTCACCGTCATTTCCGCAATATGTCAATACACCACCATCCCTGTCCTTAATGTTTAGAATAACAACCGGATCCAAAGATCGAAAACCAGTCCGAATATGTGATTCATGCGCAGTTTTACCTGCCATAATTCCATTGTTAGCAAACACACTATAAGCATAAGTTAGATCCATCAAGCTGACTTCACCTCCACCTAGAGTTAAAGCCGGACCATAATTGTCAGTATCACCATCTAATGAATTAATTCCTAATTTGTGCGCCGTGCGGAGCACATTCTCTACACCCACCATGGTCATAACTTTTACTGCAGGCACATTAAGTGATTGGGATAGTGCTGTACGAAAGCTCACTGGACCACGAAAAGAACGGTCATAATTTTCGGGCACATATGAAACACCACTATCTAATGGGAATGCTGTCCTTACGTCAAGTACCATGCTAGCAGGAGTATATCCTTGTGAAAATGCAGTTAGATAAGTGAAAGGCTTTATTGTAGATCCAGGTTGACGCAATCCAGATGTAGCAACGTTATAACTACCGTCTATGTCACGATTCCAGTAATCATATGAGCCAAGCATAGATAGTATTTCACCAGTTCCAGGGTTTTGTAGAACAACCGCCACATTACCTGCTTGCCGATCAACACCTACATATTTGCTAGCTACTGGCGGCAAATATGCGGCCGCCTTACAATCAGTACTATCAGATGTTAATACAACTGTAGTTGGATCTAACCCCCTTAGACGGTCGATGTGTGTACGTGCAACACATTCCACTTGTTTCTGTAAATCAACATCTAATGTGGTAGTGATACGCAAGCCCCCACGCTGTACTAGATCCTCTCCTAATAACGATTCAGCCTCTTTCAATGCATGAAAAACAAAGTGCGGAGCATCAATGTTAAATCGACTATTTGCAGTCTGTAACCTAGCAAAAACATCATCAGCGAGCGCTGCGCTTGCATCTTCATCAGAAATATAACCTTGATCTACCATCGACTTTAAAACTAGAACCTGTCTCGTCCTGGCGGACTCAGGTGCATCAATTGGATTTAAAGCTGGAGACTGCGGAATAGAGGCTAATAATGCACTTTCAGACAAACTCAATTGTACTGCAGGTTTTCCAAAATACACTCTTGATGCTGCATCTATTCCATACGCAAGATTACCATAGAAATTAGTGTTTAAATACCACTCAAGTATTTGTGATTTGTTGTACCTTGTTGTAGCTTCACGTGCAATTAGAACTTCACGTAACTTACGTGAATAACTAGTATCTGCATACATACCAGGAGCAATAATCACATTTTTGACTAACTGTTGAGTAATTGTGCTCCCACCTTGGATGAGTCCGGGACAATCCTCAGGAC
>CAWWAV010000052.1:0-6784 GCA_963934935.1 uncultured Anaerolineales bacterium | reverse complement strand
ATCGTCTAAGACTTCTCGGACTGTAGAGTCATTTTCTGACAGCAAAGCCTGAACTAGTGCAGTATGAGCTCCATTCAATATACGTAGTTTACACAATGTTACCTGCGAAAGGTTGTCGCATGACTTAATAGCGTCATGCTCAAATGGTAATCCACCTTTGTTACTTGATTGAACTGCCCAAAGAGCATATGGTTCAGTCATTACATCTAGAGTTTCAGTCTGCACACCGTTATATTGGTTTGACGGAGAAGCCACAATTCTGTCTACAAGAGTGTTCAACCAAACTACATCTTCTCTAATCCATTCAAGACAATCATCTTCGACACCCCAAACTTTGGCCTGATCAATAACTATGTTGAATAGTGTATTACCGTTATTTTCAATAAGTTCACACGGTGCCACGGTCACATCACTTAGATCAGCATTGTACCGACTCATCAAAGCCGAAAGTAACTTTGCAGGAAATGACTTAGGACAGGATCCCGTGTCAACACTACTTTTGTCCAAAACATAGCCAGCTTCAGTAGCATTGGAGGTAATCATAATAGATCCCGCTGTACAGCACATATCCAATACCTCTAACCAGTCATGTTCAGCGCTAAATGCCTTACCTATAGATTGCACTAATATATCATCCTGGACCTCTTGATTACCTAAAAATCCACGTATGTAAACCTTATACCTGAAATCCTGTAATCGCATCTGCATGACACGTTCAATACCAGTTGATTGCACCACTGTAATAGGAGAAATAACTGAACCATTTTCTACTGCCTGTTGCACAAATAGGTCAACAAAGCCTCTGAGAAATTTTCCGGTACCGAACTGTAATATTTGCGTATTATCCTTTGTCATAGATACCACTGATAAGCTATGTTGTTTGTATGAGTCTGTGTTTTAGAAAGCTAATTTTCATAGAATAAAATCAATGTTTACAGAAAGATGATTAGGTCAATTATCTCCTGAGATATCTGACAGATACTTGACATCTTCTCCCAAAATATCCATATCTAATATCTATTCATACTATTGAACCTTCGAGACTATTTGATTGACTAACAGTCATATTTTATAAAACTTTTCTGCATTCTTCTTGAAAACACGAGTCAATTCGACTGGATTAAGATGGGAGAGACAAGCCAACAATGTGTCAACCCACCGTTCGTAAGTGGCAGCAAGAGTTACTACTGGCCAATCCCCACCAAACATTACTCTATTGACTCCAAAACATTCAACAATATGCTCAATATAAGGCACAAATTCAGCATCACTCCAAGATACTCTGTCTGCTTCAGTTACCATTCCCGAAAGCTTGCAATAGACGTTTGGATGCTCTGCTAAATCAGAAATATTGTTCTTCCATGAAAGAAACTTTTGATTCTTAATGTCCGGTTTACCCAAGTGGTCTAGGACGAAATTTATGCTAGGACATCGGTATACAAGCTCTACCACGTCAGCCAGTTGTGTATGATTTACACAAACATCGAAAGTAAACCCGAATTTCTCGAGGTTTAGCACTCCTTCTACAAATGCTGTTTGAGTTCCAAAGCCAACTACCTCTGACTGCAAAATTCGCCTCACTCCACGTACCAGTTTTGTGCGCCCCAGCCTATCCAGAATCGATCCAAGCAATAAATTGTTCTCTATCGGTGCATATGCAACAATTCCAGCAATCCTTGTTTCCACAGCAGCTAACTCAGTTACCCACTCAACTTCATCTAATCCCTGTGACGGTAGACAATCAGCCTGTACAAATACTAACTTGTCAATATGATAATCTGTAGTTTCTTGTAATAAATCCGAGGGCAAATAAGTACGCCTGATAGAGGGCTCCTCTAATAACCACTTATATTCCAACAGTTCTATATCCCAAAAGTGAACATGGGAATCAACTATTTTTATATCATCAACCATTGTCACTATACGCACTCTTGGACAACTTGGTAATTATGTCAGGATGTTTAGAAGCAATGTTATGATCTTCGAGCGGGTCAGTCTTCAAATCGAAAAGCAAGTTTTCCTTTTTGCTGTCTAGTACCAGTTTGTATCTTCCATCAAATACAAGACTCCAGTCTCTGAATTCACTAATTAACACCTCTCTGTGTTCGGTGCATTTGCCATCCAAAAGTGGGCGCAATGAAATGGAATCCATATCGTCAAGTTGCGAACAACCCGCAAAATCGAGAAAAGTTGCCGTAAGATCATGGAGACTCACCAAGGCATCGCTACGCAAACCTACATGGGAACTATATGGATTTCTAACAACTAATGGTATTCTTACCGCGGGATCGCGCCAAGTGCCTTTGCCCCATTTTCCATGGTCCCCTAGCATATCTCCGTGATCACTGGCATACACAATTACTGTATTGTCATATTCTCCTCTATTTTTTACTTTTTCCACAAATCTACCAGTCAATCGGTCAATATTCTCAATCATTGCTGCATAGTTGCGCCTAGCTCTTCCTGTATTTTCTTTAGCTGGCATGAAGGGATTGTGTGCTTGTGGTATGACCATATTATTGCACTTGGATCGCATTGTTTCCGTAATATCCATAGGAGCATGTGGTCCCACAAAGTTGACTACCATATGCCACGGTCTGTCAGTCGGCGCTCTATCAAGCAAATCTAGTCCCCGTTCAGCAACCCAGTTGTCACAATAGGCATGGTCGGGAAGAGCAGTAGTATATGCATTCGAATGTGCTTGACGGTTCTCATGCTCACTAAGGTGGATTTCCAAAACACCTTGCTGTTTTAGATAGGATAGGTATGGACCCATCGGTTTGCCATGAAATTTGAAGCTATTCACACCATCTATCTTGCCTTCACAGTCAATACCTGCAGAGAAACCCCATTCAGTGACTAATCGAGAACCATCTAATCCCCAGTGCAAATTGTTCGGTGATATATCCTTGTGAAGATCAAACTTACCCACACCTGCAGTGAAATATCCCTTTTCACGTAGTGTTTGGTAATAAGTTGGAATACTAAGAGGATAATTGAACTCGTTAGTCTTGACTCCACAGTTGCGATAACTTCTGCCTGATGCAAGACAAGCACGAGCTGGGCCACACATAGGTGATGGTGTATATGCCTGATTAAATGCCATACCCTCACCTGCTAACATATCGATATTAGGTGTATCTACCGGGCCTGAAAAACACCCAAGCCAGTCAAAACGGTGCTGGTCAGGTAAAAGGAAAAGAATATTTGGATGATTACTTTTCATCTATAACTCTCAATCCATGCAAATAATCGAATGATTATTTCAGTACTCGAGATACTACAGAACATGTTCTCCTTTTTATTCTACTTCCATACACAAGACGGATCATCATTCATACGGTCACAATTTGTCTACGTTGTCGGAAATCCATTCTCTCTCAACCATGATCCGATTTTACGTAGAGTTGTGACATCTTCTGGATGAATTGAACCATCCCCAAGAGGACCCGTATTAAGCAGTAAGTTTGCACGTAATTTAGCTGCGTCTCTTAGCCAGTCCAGAACGTAGGTACTATCCCTATGCTTACCATCATCAGCACGGCAGTATCCCCACACACGTGGTTGCATCGTTGTATTAATCTCAAGAGGAATAGGCATAGATCTATCCCATTCTCTCTCAGGTGTACAGAAATCTTCCGTTCCTAGGAGTTGTTGCTTGTAGGAAACTAGTGTCTGTTTCTGCAGCTCATGAATCCGATCATAAAGTTTGTCTGTTTTGAACAGATGAGTTTTGTCAGGTCGCGATAAGGGTACAGCTATTCCATCCAGCCAAATCCCTGCGATAGGACCATAGTTCGACAGCAATTCAGTGATTTGGTTTGTTACAAATTCAAGATAAATATCCAGGTTATGATTTTCACCATACATGTAACTTGATTCAGGCGGGTCATAATCTGGCCTAGCCCTCGCACCCCAGTCTCCATTGTTTGGAGCATGCGGATGCCGCCAATCCCTGCCATGAGAATAATACAAGAAAAGACCAAGACCTTTCCTAGCACATTCTCGGGCCATTTCACCAACTAAGTCACGTTGTGCCGGAGAATTGACGCTGTTAAAATCTGAAAATTGTGTATCGAAAAGACAAAAACCATCATGATGACGTGTAGTAATATTCACATATTTCATCTGTGCTTCGAGCGCCAGATCAGTAATTGCATCAGCATCAAATTCAGATGCATCAAATTGCGTCATCAATTTTTCATACTCCTGCACCGGAATACAATCTCTCAGCTGCATCCATTCGTGTGTACCTACTATCGAATATAGACCATAGTGGATAAACAATCCAAATCGAGCATCACTAAACCAGTCAAGCGCCGCTTGTCGAGGGTTTGACCGATACACATGCTCAAATTCACGTAGATATGAAGGGGTTTTAGACACTAATTCTGAGGAGTTCATAATATTCCTCTCCTATTTTTCGTCTATCATCGGATCAGAAAAAGATGCCTGCAATTCACTCAGCTTCAACTGCATCGAAGATAGATATTGATGTACTTTTCCACTCTCGAGAAGATTATCCCTCTCGAGCGGATCGGACACCAAGTCGAACATTTGCTTGATGATCTCATCACCCAGATAGTACTGAATCAACTTGTAACGATTGTCACGAATACTACGATGTTTGTTTTTATAGGCTGAGAACACAGTATTACGATGAGAATCCCCGTCTATTACAGTACTCCAAAATGATTTACCTTCAAATGAGGATGGAATAGGCATACCAAGCATGTCACACAATGTCGGCGCTAAATCATAAAGATAACAGAATGCATCTGACTGGACATTAGTAGGTACTTGAGGTCCTCTCATAAGAAACGGAACTTTGATACTGTGCTCGTAAAGATTTTGCTTCCCTAACAATCCGTGCTGACCTACTGCCAAACCATGATCTGCTGTGTAAACAACTAAAGTATTACCTGAAACACCAGTTTCATCAAGAGTATTTAGGATTTTGCCAATTGCACTATCCAAATGTGAAATCATTCCATAATAATCGGCGAGATGCTGTTTTATTGATTCGTCTGTTCTCGGATAATTTGCTAACAATTCATCACGTACATCCATTTCGCCATTATCAAACGGATGCTGAGATAGAAAATTCTCAGGAAGTTCAATATCTTTCGGATTGTAAGCAAATTCCCTGGGAGGTGTGCGGGGATCGTGCGGAGCGGTAAATGCGACATAAAGACAAAAAGGTTCCTGACCTGAATATTGGTGTAAGAATTCAACCGCAGCTTGTGCAAAAATATCGGTAGAAAATCCTTGTCCAACCCGTGCATTCTCCTCAGGAAATTTCCCACTAGGATCGTAATCGTGTACAGGAACTGCATAGTGATCTGACATACCTCCAAAAAAGGTTTCCGCTCCGTCAGCAAAACATCTAGAGAACGATTCCCGCTCGTTATGCCATTTTCCAATACCATACGTATGATATCCTGATTCTCTAAGCATCTGAGGCCACAATGACCAATCTCCTAGATCAGGCTCATCAATTCTCCACAAAGTACGGCCAGTAAGCATCATGCCTCGACTGGGCATACAAACAGCACCCACTGTTGATCCCATAATGTACATATTGCCCAGAGATGTGCCTTCATGAACCAAACTATCTAGATTAGGTGTATCTACTTGAGCATCCCCAAGGGCATTGATCGCACTGTGTCTATGATCATCAGCAATCAAGAATACAATGTTGGGTCTACTATTCTCAGTACTGGTCATTTTACAGAACCAATCATCATGCCTTTGATGAAATACTTCTGGACAAATGGATAGACAACAAGAATCGGAAAAGCTGCCACAACTATCAGAGCATATTTAAGGAGCTCCTTCAATCCCATTAACTTATAATATTCATGTAGATCTATGTCGCCCATTTCCACCTCCTGAAGCACCAAAATCTCTCGCAAGACTATCTGCAACGGATGCAATCCATGATCACGCAAGTAGATCAGAGCGTCAAAATACGTGTTCCAGTGTTGTACAGCATAAAACAAAGCAATAACCGCTATGATCGGTTTGGATAATGGCAGCACTACACTAATCAAATATCTAAAATCACTGCATCCATCAATCTGAGCCGCATCATGTATTTCAGGGGGAATAGTGGTCCGCAGATAAGTGATGGTAATCAGTAAGTTCCATATAGCAATAGATTTAGGTAAGATCATAACCCATCTTGTATCAAGCAATCCAAGTTTCTGTAAGTTAAGGTAAGTGGGTATCAGACCACCATGAAACAACATTGTGAAAAGAAATAGGAACGTAAAGAACTTTCGTCCTGGAAGCTTCTCTCTAGCAAGCGGATAAGCGGCCAAGAAGGTCATAATAACGTTCACTAGGGTACCAAAGACACTATAAAACAGTGAATTACCTAAGCCCAACCAGACACGCTTGTAGTTGAATACGGCTTCGTATCCAGTAAGACTAAAATCAACTGGCCATAACAAAACGTGACCAGACATTACAGCAACAGTCGAACTAAAAGACGAAGCTAGAACGTGGAGCAAGGGTGTTATTACACCCAGTAATAGTATACCGAGTACGACATAATTTGTGATCGTAAAGACTCGATCAGAACCCGTATCTTTCACATGGGAAAGAAATACACCATCAGAGTCTATTTGGGTCGTAATACTTTTACCAGATTCCATGACCACTCAACCTTTGAGCCAGTCTATTTACAGAAATAATTAGCAATAGACTAACTACACCTTGCAACAGTCCTATAGCAGTCGCATACGAGAAATCAAGTACAGGAGACAGTAGACCCACTTTA
>CAWWAV010000051.1:0-6802 GCA_963934935.1 uncultured Anaerolineales bacterium | reverse complement strand
GATCTTCGCCGTCTAGTTCAGTTAATTCGTTACCCTCTAATTTCACAGAACCTGCTGTCGGTCTAATTAGCTGTAAAATAGACCTGCCTGTAGTAGATTTACCACAACCAGACTCTCCTACAAGTCCTAATGTTTCACCTTTACGAACAAAGAAGCTAAGCCCATCAACAGCTTTAATATCTCCAACATGCTTATTCAGTATTCCTCGTTTAACAGGAAACCAAGTCCGTAAATCTTTTACTTCTAAAATTTTTTCATCTGTGATAGTTGATTCAGCCATAATTTACTCCTAATTAATCACTTACATCAAACAGCCCGGGCAGTCAGCTACCCAATGACCTGGTTCTTTTTCAATCAATGCTGGATGTCTTTCAGTCAAACAGTGCTCTCGATTTGGATTCCTAGCTGCAAATGCACAGCCGTCAATCTCACGAAGCAACAACGGCGGTTGACCTTCAATCGTACTTAGTCGAACCTTCTCTGTTTCATCTAGTCTTGGCACTGAAGACATTAGTCCTTTTGTATAAGCATGTAATGGATTTGAGAAAATAGCTTCTGCAGTTCCACGTTCAATAATTTGTCCAGCATACATGACGTTCACTCTGTCAGCATATCTAGCGACTACTCCAAGGTTATGAGTAATCAATACAACTGCAGTTCCTAATTTCTTAGATGATGCATTAATCACATCGAGAATTTGAGCCTGAATTGTTACATCAAGTGCAGTTGTTGGCTCATCAGCAAGCAATATCTTTGGATTACAAGCAAGCGCCATAGCGATCATTGCACGTTGTCTCATGCCACCAGAGAACTGGTGCGGATAATCATTCAAACGATTTTCAGGATCTGGGATACCAACTAATTCTAATAGTTCAATTGCCCTATCATGTTTTTCATTTTCAGTGACACTTAAGTGAATATCTAACACTTCAGTAATTTGATGCCCAATGGTCAGAACTGGATTCAATGATGTCATTGGCTCTTGGAAAATCATTGCGATCGAGTTACCACGAATATCCCGCATGTCACCCATGGATTTTTTAAGAATATCTTCGCCTTCAAAAAGGATTTCTCCTTGAACAATTTTTCCAGGAGGGTTTGGGATAAGTCTTAGTAGAGAAAGTGCTGTAACAGACTTACCACAACCTGACTCTCCGACAAGACCTAAGGTTTCACCTGGTTGCAAGTCCCAACTAACTCCACGAACAGCACGAACAGTTCCTTCTGGAACATAAAAATATACATGTAGATCTTTGACTTCTAATAGTGGCTCTGGCATTTTAGCTCCTAGGGATTAAGTTGCAATATTGCGATACTGGTTAATTATAAGCGTATTAAAAAAAATTACAACACCAAGTATTTCACTATATCTACTTTTTTTTGAGAATCATTCCCAAATATTATTAACTAAATTAATGGTACCGAGGGTGGGACTCGAACCCACACGCCGTGAAGCACGTGATCCTAAATCACGCATGTCTACCAATTCCATCACCTCGGCAAAACAAGGTAATTATATATTAAAAATTATCCTAAGACATGCCTTTGATTAAGCATTTTTCAATATTCCTTTAGCCATACCCTTGAATAGTATGCTATGAATTGGGAGCAATATATACCAATACAGCAGACCAATGGTGCCACTAGGATGAAATCTCGCAGTGGTAATAAATTCACTTGTTTGAGCATCTATAGTGTTAACTTTAAATTCTAACAGCGCAGCTCCAGGTACTTTCATCTCCGCAAGCAACACTAAAGACTTGGAATCATTTCTATCATCAACTTCACCTACGCGAAAAAAATCAATTGTATCCCCTACA
Organism: uncultured Anaerolineales bacterium; assembly: GCA_963934935.1. Classification (GTDB taxonomy): domain Bacteria; phylum Chloroflexota; class Anaerolineae; order Anaerolineales; family UBA11657; genus UBA11657. The sequence continues at coordinate 4,982 of CAWWAV010000051.1, read as the reverse complement.
CGAACTTGAGATGGATGCCTTCTACCACGTCTTGTACCAATGCCACCTATTAATCGGTCTAATATACCTCTAATCTTCCATAGCCAATTCATATAGTACCAGCCATTTTTACCTCCTAAAGAAGATACAATGGACCAAATGCTTTCAGCTTGCATATCTGACTTGACAGATATTTTGTATTCTTTACTAAAGAATGAGTTTTCAGGATTATATTGTTTGAAAAAGATAGCATTCTCAGTCCAACGTGAAGACAATTTTTTATTTTGTTCATCTTCTAAAGCTTTTTGTATAGATTCGGTGTAGCTCATTAAAGGTAAATCAATGATTTTATTTATTTTTGTATTGTCACCAATGAGATCGTTGCGTAAGCCATAAATTAAAGGCTTGGCTATATCCTTTGGGACAGCAGTAACAAAATCAAGCCAATAGGACGATAGTCTTGGTGAAATAAGCGGTACAGGCAATATCACTAAAGGCCTGCCTACTACGTTAGCGAATTCTTTTAACATATCTTGATATCGAATTGTTGATGTGCCAGCAACATCAAAAATATCATTGTACGTTGCATCATTGCCAATTACTTGGACTAAGTACTCTAGTAAATCACGTAACGCAATTGGTTGTGTCATAGAGCGCACCCATTTAGGTGTGATCATAAAACGAAGATGGTACACAAGATCTCGAATCATTTCAAATCCTGCAGAACCTGCTCCCACGACTACTCCAGCTCTAAGTTCAGTGACAGGAACATTTGACTGACGCAAAATATCTCCAGTTTCTTTTCTTGAAGATAAATGCTTAGATGGATCACTAATTGGCTGTAAGCCACCAAGGTACACAATTTGCTGAACGCTTGATTTATCAACTGCTTGTCTAAAGTTATTCGCGGCTTCTCTGTCTAAGCTATCAAAGCTACTACCAGCTGCCATTGAATGAACAAAATAAAATACAACATCTATGTTTTGTAGAGCAGATTCAATTGAATCAGAATCAAATAAATCGCAATAAATTAAATTGACGTCATGCCAATCACGGTTTTCAATTACTTGCATATTTCTTGATGATGCGTAAATAGTATGTTCTGTAGACTTAAGTCTTTCTATTAAGTTCGAACCAATGTATCCAGTGCTACCTATTACGAGAATATTCATAGCTTCATAATACGTTTAGTAGAAACAACGATCGAGCTTCTAATTAAAAAAAGTTACTTATAATTACGCTGTTAATATCTTCTGATAAAAATAAATAGAGTTGCGCGCAAACAATAACCATCGTTTACTGTGATCATAGTATCTAATACCAGAGGATTACATGGCCGCCACATTTCAAGAACTCGGTGTTCCTTTAGAATTCATTGAGCTACTTAATACTAAAAATATCACTGTTCCAACGCCCATACAAGAAGCAACAATGCAGGATGCAATGCGAGGAAGTGATCTGTGTGGTAGAGCGCCAACTGGCTCTGGCAAAACAATCGCTTTCGGTATTCCAATCATTACTGGGGTAGCAAAAGCTGCGTCAAGAAAACCCACAGGATTAATACTCGCACCAACGCGAGAGCTTGCTGAACAAATTACTTCAGAGTTACAAGGGCTTGCTCAACTTAGCAAAAGATCTATGCTCGCTGTTTATGGAGGTACAAGTATTAGAAAACATAAAAATCGACTTAATAAAGGTGTCGACATTCTTGTTGCATGTCCCGGTCGACTGAATGATTTATTACAACAAAAGGCTTTGACTTTAGATGAAGTGTCATTTGTCGTCATAGATGAAGCTGACAGAATGGCAGATATGGGATTTTTACCAGAAGTAAAAAAAATTGTGCAACTAACTAAGCAGGATCGTCAAACAATATTATTTTCTGCCACACTGGACGGTGCAATTGCTGAACTCACACGTCAATTTCAAAATAACCCAATTCGACATGAAGTAGGTTCGAAGACACCTGACATGCAGTCGATGGAACATTTTTTCTGGAAAGTTAATCGTGATAGCCGAGTTCCTGCTGCAGCGAACCTTATACTACAGCGAGGTAAAACAATTGTCTTTACACGGACACGTTATGGTGCAGAGCGAGCAGCAAAAAATCTTCAACAATCTGGTATTGGCGCGGTTGCCCTGCACGGCGGTAAAACACAGCACCAACGAGACCGTTCATTGCGTGAATTTTCAGAAGGTGAAGCACTGGCGCTGGTATGCACTGATGTTGCAGCACGCGGCATACACATAGATAATGTTGATTGCGTTCTGCATTACGACCCACCGGAAGATAGTAAGGCCTATATCCATAGATCTGGTCGAACTGCACGAGCCGGAGCTACAGGCATCGTGGTCTGCTTTGTTGACAAAGTACAACACAGCGTAGTCAAACGCTTGCAACGAGATTTACAACTCAACATACCCATTACTGATATGCAAGATACAAATGCAATCGATACAAAACAACAATCACCAGCAGCACTCACAAGTCGTGAGTCAAAACATGTGTCCAAGCATGACAGAGACACAAAAAAGCGTGTACGAATCAACACGCCACGAAGAAGAAAGCCGCGTCCAACAGACAAAAAGAAAAAATTGAATATCAAAAAACGAAAAGCAGTGATTAAAAAAACTGTGTCAAATATGACTGCCCGTTCAAAAAAGAGCAAAATACGAAAAAGAAGAAAGCTGGCTGAACCCCGCTCACAGGCAAATTCATTTACCCGTAAAAAAACGAACAGACGTAGACGCTCCATCAACAGAAATAGCAACTAATCACAGCTTTCATTAAATACTTTTCAGGATAGACTGTAACTATGAAAAAAATATTGTGTATCCTTGCTATTGCCTCCGTTATTGCTTGTAGTAATAATGCTGTGAATCAACAAAAGCAAACATCTGAAATAAAAGCAATGAATACACCAGCAATAACCGAAAGTACTCCTACTCCAGTGACTCCAGTTACTCCACCGAATCAAACTAAGGCAACAACACCAAAGCCTCCAGTTGCATCACCGAGTCAAACTAAAGCAGAGGCATCTGATGCTCCTGCAAACACATCATTAATTAGCTGGCAAATAAATAAAGATAAAATGTGGAGATCAAATAATACGCCAGTCGCATGTGGTCCGTTAGATGAACTATTTAGTATATTTCCAATTGATATAAGCATACTAATGCAATTCGCTCGACCAGGACGAGCGACAACCATGGGCAATGATCCAATCTATGTAGCTCATGGTTCTTTACGAGCTGATAACACACCACACGATCAAATTAGCGTACAGTTTCCTGCTACAGGATTCTCTTTATACGCCGTGAATAGACGAACAGAAAGTTATATTGATAGCGATGAAGAGCAAGTCAAGCTTGAATTTATGCATCCTTGTGGCATCCTGCTAAGGCTTGATCATCTTGCTCAACTTAGTGATCGATGGGCAACAATTATTCAAGATGTGCCAGTGACATCTGATTCACGTGTTACTTTTTTCCCTCAACATACACATTTTGTGACGCAAGGTGAAGTGATAGCTAATGGTATTGGTCATGCATCAAATACATACCTAGATTTTGGCGTATATGATTTGCGCCAAAATAACAATATAGCAAACTACATTGCTACAGATTGGCCGGAATATAAAGGCAGCGCCGATCATGGTATATGTTGGCCATTATTATTTAGCACAGAAATTGAAACATTATTATATAGCTTACCTGCGGGTGCTGTTGCTACGAGTGATTATTGTGATTAATCAATCATCAAGGAGTAATATAAATGGACATTGAACAACAGATTGAAGAGTTACACGAAGCAGCATGCAAGGCAAAAAAGCCATTTTACAGAGATCCGCAAAGTGGCCTGATGGTCATGACAGCATACGCATTAAAACAAAGACCATGTTGTTCTTCAGACTGTAGACACTGTCCTTATTAAATGTACTATATAAGTTAAGGAACATACGATGAAATATTTACATCTCAAAAAAACATTCTTCATAACAGCTATGATGTTATTTGTGGCATGTGGCAATAATACTACTCAAAATGCACAACAGCCAACAGCACAAATGCCTGCCCCGACTCCTGCACCTGCAGCAAAAGCACAGCCAGCAGCAAAAGCACCTGCCCCAACTCCTGCACCTGTAGCAAAAGCACAGCCAGCAGCAAAAGCACCTGCACCAACTCCTGCACCAACAAACACTCGACCCACTACCCAACCACCAAAGAATACAACTCCTGTTGCACAACCCCAAACAACAGCTCCTGCACCGACTCCTGCACCGACAAACACTCGGCCCACTACCCGACGACCAAACACAACACCACCTCCTCCTGCACAACCAGCACCTGTTATTCAAGCATATGAGCGACGAGAACATCCAAGTTTTATTACCATCAACAATTTAAAAGAACAATCAGCGAATATTCCAAAAATTGCCTGGGATGACTCGCAACGACTTTTACAATCAGCTCAAGGCAAAGGCACCTTGCCACTTGACGTGATGGTGGGGCCAACAACAGAACTCTATTTTGATGACAGCGAATCAGCATTCCAACAAGCAATTGATTTCTGGTCTCCCTATAAAATGCCGAAAAAATACATTGCGATGCTGTATAGCTTTGATGACTTGCAATGGGCAAAAGATGTCATAGCGGGCATGGGATTTCGAGCAGACCGAGCTGAGGCTTCTTGTGCATACGGAGAGGGGAAATGTACTGGTGCAAATTCAGGCTTACAGCCAGATGCTGAAACTGGATTAGGCACATTAGGCGTATATGCACCTGATGCACGTGATGCGTATCGGTATGGCCCCTTACAAGTACATGAGTTTACGCACACAGCTGTTGCATCACAATGGATTAACTTAGCTCGTAACCCACAAGAAAGCGCGAATCAATCTGGTCCATGCTGGATGAATGAAGGATTAGCACATTTTGCTGGTCTGAGTGTGAACTTAGATGCATATGATGCATACCTGGATATGCGTCAAGATCAAGTAACA
>CAWWAV010000050.1:0-6852 GCA_963934935.1 uncultured Anaerolineales bacterium | reverse complement strand
AGAGTTTGCTGACAAAAAATTTATATTCGATGACAATGATGAAGATATACATACCGCAGTTGAACGAAGATTAACTGAAATAATTGGCTCGGTTGCTGGCAAATTACATACTGGTCGAAGTAGGAACGATCAAGTAGCGACAGATTTTCGACTATGGACAATGCACACATGCTCCAAACTTGTGGATCACATAGTCAAGCTACAGAGTACGTTAATTGAAAGTGCTGCAGGCAACCTAAATACTCCTATGCCAGGTTATACACATCTACAACCCGCACAACCTATCACTTGGGGGCATTGGTCTTTGTCACATTTCTGGCCACTACAAAGAGATATACAACGTCTGACTCAAGTGCAAGAGAGGACGTCGTCATTGCCTCTTGGTAGTGCAGCACTAGCTGGCACCTCATTTGCGATTGATAGAGCTAAATTAGCCGCTGATCTTGAATTCAATTCCATTTCAGAAAACAGCTTAGATGCTGTATCTGACCGAGATTTCGCAGCCGACTTTTTGTTCTCAACAGCTATGATAGGTATCCATCTAAGTCGTCTCTCAGAGCAGTTAATCCTATTTAATAGTTCAGAATTCGGCTTTGTATCTCTTGACGACGCATATACTACAGGTAGTAGTCTATTACCACAAAAGAAGAATCCCGATACCCTAGAATTGACCCGCGGTAAATCTGGACGCCTAATTGGAAATCTCACAGGTTTGCTTACTACCCTTAAAGGGTTACCATCGGCCTACGACAAAGACTTGCAGGAGGATAAAGAATACCTTTTTGATTCTACCGACACCTTGATCCTTGCATTACCTGTAATGTCAGGCGTAATCTCAACCTTGAAGATCAATGCCGACAATATGTCAGCTAGTATTCTACCTACGTTATCAGCCACTGATATGGCTGACTATTTAGTTGATAAGGGTGTGCCTTTTCGTGAAGCGCATGGAATTGTCGGCCAATTAGTCTTGCTAGCAGAGAAGCAAGGACAAGACTTGACTACACTTTCATTGAATGAAATGCAAGCTATAAGCCAACATTTTACAGAAGATATAATGGACGCATTCGATGTTAACACAGCACTTGAAAGAAGAGGAGCAATTGGTGGAACATCCTCGAAGTCTCTAGACATTCAACTCCAATCCGCAAAAGATGCGCTGTCAAAATTGACTGTATGATACTACACTGGCAATTCTTCATCGACATCTTATTGCGAGTACGTCACAACATGATACATAACACTTAACATTTATCACATGGGTAGAAGCATAAGAACACGTCTGAAAGACTTACTTCCTGTAATTTACCTACCAGTAGCACTCTGCATCACTTGGCCAAGCATTACTGTATTAAGTAATAACGTATTAGGCCGAATGGGAGGAGACAACTATGAGCACGTATGGTATTTGTGGTGGTTAGGAACCACATTGTTTGACAACATTATAGGAGACCCAGCTAATATAACAGTTCTCAACCACCCTCATGGAATCGAGTCTCCACTCAATTTAACCCATACTCCTGCGCTCTTACTGCCCGCTGTAATCGGATGGTTAACTAATCCAGTCGTAGCATACAATGTTGCCATGATCATCATACCATCGGTAAATGCGCTCGGAATGTATTTGTTGACCAAGGAATTGACTTGCAACCAATGGGCTGCATTCGTTGGCGGACTTCTATTCGGATTTTCTCCATATGTTTTTGGCCATATGCAAGCTGGACACCTCAGTCAAATTTCTATGCTAGGATTCCCGTTATTTGCACTATTCTTGCTTCGATTATTGAATACTAATGCTTGGTACTATGCAGTTTTGACAGGTGTGGCTAGTTTCATATCTGCAGCACATCCAACACATTTGCCATATTTTCTTTTACCAACTACAGCGGTCATAATTTGGTTCAAACGAAATAAGCTTAGAAATAAATCAGTGGTGTTGTATTGTGGTGCGGCAGCAGTTCTTGGAGCTACATTGTTACTGCCATTCTACCTACCTCTGATAAATCTGGCAGGCTCAGACCAAATAGCTAACAGCAATCTCATAAACTTTGGTGACAGCATAGGCAAGTCAATGGATATTGCATCTTTTGTCACACCACCATATGGGAATCCATTTCTACCCAACAATTTACACTCAGTCGCACAGAAAATGGTTAGCACATCGGATGAAACACATGGATACATAGGATTCATATGTATATTACTTGTATTTACAGCATTGCAATTAAATAGTCGAGCTGTGTCACCTTGGACAACTCTTGCAATTATTACTCTTATCTTGTCTTTGGGACCGGTCCTAAAATTTGCCGGCGAAATTGTCTCGATAAATGTAGATAATACACAGTATCCATTACAATTACCCTATACTATTTTGGCTCAGATTCCAATATTAGAATGGAGTCGCACGCCTGCACGATTTTTCGCAACCACCCATTTTGCTATTTCAATAATAGCATCATATGGTATGAGTGCAATTTTACAAAGAAACCAAAAGTCACAATGGTGGAGATTCGTTATTATTACATCGATATCAATAATCGCTCTTTCCGAACGCATCATTGCATGGCCGTTCCCAACTTCCCATGCCTGGAACACTGCACCAATACGCCAATTACAGTCTTCTAATGATGGTGGTACTGTACTTAACATACCGGCAAGTTTCACTACAAACAATATAGCTTTATACAGTCAAACTATCCACAAACTTCCTATTATTGGTGGCCAAATATTTCGTAGTTCAGATCAAAATGTAACTACTTCGAAATTTTTTAACTCCTTACTACAAGTCAAATCTGAAACAGCTATTACACCCAAACCAACCGACGAGGCGATATTCTATGTACTAGACGCTTATAACATAAAAAATATTGTCAATCATCATTGGGCCGAAAATTATAATCCCTTACAACATGACTATCTAATAGACATGTTTGGTACCCCAACTGCCACTTCTATAATTGATAGTTTATATCCAATACCAACAAAATCATCTGAACTACCAAAAGTCATAATTACACTCGAACATGACGAATGGCATGAATCTGAAATTTGGGGTAATAAACCTACTAGATGGTTTGCAGATAGCACAACCATCTACATTTATTCCGCCTATGCGCAATCTGGTCAGCTTGAATTTGACGTAATACCAGGCCAGCAATTGCACTATATAGACCTTTCTGTTAATCGCAAACCATTGACCACCCTAATCGTAGGAGATACTGCTACCTATTCAACACCAACCATTGATCTCGTGCCTGGAATTACTGTAATAAGACTGATGGACAGGTATGGGGCCGAAACAGTTGTTGGCGACCTACGCTGTATCGGAGCAAACCCATTTGCGGGTAAGCTAAAAATAAATCTGGAATGCGACCCACACATAAAAGGTCAACGTACAGTCAGTATTGGTATTCAAAACATGAATTGGGTGTCTGACGCATCAGAAAACCCTATATTGGCAAATTTTGGGAACCAAATAGGCCTGACTAGCGCCAAAATACCTGAAATAATCTCTGCGGAGGATAAATTAATAATACCGCTCAACTTTCAGAGCTTAGATAATATTATCGACGACATGGTTATATTTGTGCACATATTGAATATTGACAAATCATTTGATCCAGACAATGTCACACTTATATCGCAATGGGACGGATGGCCACTACAAGGACAGTTCCAAACGACTACGTGGAAAACTGGAGAACAACTTGGGTTCAACATAACAATACCTATACCTGAAGACAGTCCAAAAGGAAACTACCTAGTACATCTGGGATGGTATAAAACTGAAACGCAAGTGCGACTTCCTATTGCATCTACAACATATGAAACGCGTGATAGTGTCCTCAAACTAGGTTCTTTCAAGTTATTAAAATAATAAACTATTCTTTTCAATTCACCACTAATACGGTACTATTTATTGATAATTGTTATATCAATATAAATTTAGCAACGGGAGATCAAACGGGAGATCAGTAATATGGATTTTAGTCTTTCCGAAGAGCATCATGCGGTTCAAAATCTAGCGCGGGATTTTGCTGAAAAAGAGGTGGCGCCTATTATTAAAGACGCGGATCGAAAACAAGAGATGCCAGCCTTTATTTTGCCCCGCTTAGGCGAACTAGGATTACTTGGCCTGTGTATTCCCGTAAAATACGGCGGACAAGGAATGGACTACATCACTCTTGGGCTAGTGTGTGAAGAGCTGGACTATGTCGATATAGCCCTACGCACTGCCCTCTCAGTTCATTTAGGTCTCAATTCGCTAGGATTACTACAATGGGGTACAGAGGAACAAAAGCAACGCTATTTGGTGCCGCAGGCAATGGGCGAGAAATTCGGTATGTTTGGACTTACAGAACCTGGCGCTGGATCAGATGTAGCAAACATGAACAGTACTGCCCGAATAGAAGGAGATAGCTATGTCATAAATGGTGAAAAGACATGGATTTCATTAGCGAGTCATGCACATCACATACTGTGGTTCGCCAAAACCGAAACAAACGCGGGCAATGCAGGCATTTCAGCATTTATCATTGAAACTGACAGACCAGGAATAACCAAAGATGACATCCACGGCAAACTTGGTTCACGTGCAGGTAGTACTGGGTGGATAAATTGCCAAGATGTGCGTATTCCAGTTAGCAACAGACTAGGTGAAGAGGGTGAAGGCTTCAAGATTGCAATGAGCTGTCTTGATAATGGTCGTTATACTGTTGGATCAGGATGTGTGGGAGTTATGAGAGCATCACTAGATGCCAGTGTAAAATACGCAAATGAGCGCCGTGCATTTGGCGCCGAAATTGGTAAACTTCAACTTGTCCAACAGAAGATTGCACATATGACTGCCGACTACGAAATAGGTCGCATGATGTACCTCAAAGTAGGATGGCTCAAGAACAAGGGTGTACGTAACACTAGGGAAACTTCATTATTGAAATGGTTTGCTACAGAAGCCGCATTTAAGAATGCAAACGAAGCTATTCAGATACATGGCGCTTATGGGTATTCAGACGAATATGATGTGGAAAGATTCATGCGCAATGTAAGAGTCACAACAATATACGAAGGAACAAGTGAGGTACAACAACTAATACAGGCAGGATATGCACTGGGATATCGCAAAGACGGTGAACTACGTTGTGAACTGCCACATTATGATGAGGATGAATGGCAAAAACCTAACTGACATAATAAAACGAGCTTTCACAACAAATTTACCAACTTACAAATAAGGATAAATATTTGACATGAGTCTAAATGGTTCGGGCCCCAATGGAAGTAAACCAATACAATTAAATGTACTTGGTAACCCAATTGAAGAATGTTCAATTGATCCAGTTACTGGATTTTTTCGAAATGGGGACTGTAGCACAAGTCCTGACGACATTGGCTCCCACACAGTTTGCGCACAGGTTACACGTGAGTTTCTCGAATTTAGCAAAGTCACTGGTAATGACTTGTCAACTCCTAATCCGCAATTCGGGTTTCCAGGACTACAACCAGGAGATTTCTGGTGCGTGTGTGCTCCACGCTGGAAAGAAGCACTTGATGCCAATTGTGCATGTCCAGTCAAATTAGAGTCTACCCACATAGGTGCGCTAAATTTTGTTGATTTAGAAGACCTGCGTATACATGCTATAAAAGATTAAGATGCCAGTCCTCAAAACTCAACACTGATATGTTGCTATACTCGAGGCATTGATGTTAGAATAGAGTAACATGATGAACAATGAACAATTCAACAAGCAACAACATTAAGCAACAACATTGCTTCCGACAACACTAAATAACATAAAATGTCCACTAAAGAAACTAAAATAACGCATATATTTCTAAAGACAGCCCATGGTGCACCCATGGAGCCAGTGGGACACGCAACTGCTATCACTGGTGAAGGTTTGCAAAACGATGTCAGTAGGGGTCGGACACGTAGACAAGTGCTAATTGTTGATACTCAGACAATCAAAGAATTTGGTTTGTCGCCCGGCACATTAAGGGAAAACATCATACTGGAAGGACAAGGTCTTTCCGGTGCTCAGCGTGGTACTATCATTAAATTGGGTGATGCAAAATTAGAGGTCACCTTGAACTGTGCGCCCTGCGACTATCTAGATGACATTAAGACAGGTCTACAGGATGATATAGAAGGCAAACGCGGAACACTTTGTCGGGTCCTAGATGGTGGAGTGATCACAGTTGGAGATCTAGCAATCATATCTAACTGAAACTATAGACAAGCAATAACCCTCACAACCCTACCCAGTACTCGTATTACATCGATGATTAGACAAATATACGCTCTTAATTGTTGTTAAAACTCTGAACATGAACATTTGATTCAATCCCATTCTCTGCTAGAGCAGCAGACACAATACTTGCAGATTCCTCGGTATTGGACCATTGTCCAGCAGCCTTCACTTCAATCCAATAATACGCTGATAACTCTATTGCACTTTCTCCAAACCTATTGAAAGATACCCTAGGAGCTGGATCCTTCATGATAATACCTGGCAAGTCACCTAAAGCATTACCTACAACCATTTCTGTGGTGGCTACATCTGATCCATAAGCAACACTGATAGACATTTCTATGCAACATCGATCGACACGATTGAAATTCCGAACTGGCTTCGAGTAGACAATTGTATTGGGTATCAGAACAATCACACCATCATAAGTCTGCACTTCGGTTGCACGGAGATTAATATTGGTCACAACACCAGTGTATCCACCTACTTCAACTGTATCACCTATATCAAAAGGCTGCTGAAGCAGCAACAGGACACCAGCAACAAGATTTTTTGACACATCCTGCAAGGCGAACCCAAGTGTAAAACCTATAATTCCGAG
>CAWWAV010000049.1:0-6859 GCA_963934935.1 uncultured Anaerolineales bacterium | reverse complement strand
AATTGCTTACAAACCTAATACTAATGATTGATCTTTAGACTAAAATTGATCCCGGCGTTAGTTAACACCTTCAATATTTCTTCTGGGCTTGGAGCATTTACACCAGCACCTAATTTTTGCACGCAAGCAGCACCTGTGCCATTGGCTAGTGTTACCATTTCCTCAAAGGAATATCCATGCAAATATGTGAATACTATAGCGGCTAACAAACTATCGCCGGCACCTGTAGTATCACGGACTGTCACATTAAAACCAGGCTGTCTAATTAGCTCTGAACCAGACCGACCAACAATACCTTCCGATCCCATTTTCAGTATAACTATGTCAGAACCCATATCACGAATAACCCTGGTCATTACATCAGGACTATCCTTGATTTGAGTCAGATGCTCAGCTTCTTCATATGTTAGCAAAGCAACTTTGCTTCTAGATATTATCGCTTCTGTCCAACTTCTAGGTATACTTAAAATCTCAGGACCAGGATCAAAAAAAACAGGTGTGCCCGCATCATTGGCTATCTCCATCACTGCCTCATTAACCTCAGAACCCATAGATTTGTAGCTCCATCCATCCAGCATCAATGCACCAGCATTCGCTATGATTTCTGACCATTTCCCGGATATGTTAGCTGGACCACTATTATTACTTTTAGAAGCTCCAAGAAATACATGTTCCCCATTTGGAGCCGTAGGAACAATGGTCACTGATGTACGATGGTCATCACTAACGATCATCTTACTCACGTCAATACCCTCTACTGTAAGATTACTTGTCCACAGTGACCCCATCGGATCATTACCTAAATTACCAAGAGCTATCATTTGCATACCTAGGCGAGCTCCACAGAACAAAGTCGTAGCATTGCCACCTGGTGTAATAACTACTTGTTCGACAGTACTCTGATGTTTACCTGAATCAATGGGGAACGATGCTATAGGTACTGATATATCTATGACGGAATTAGACACAAAAACTACATTCTTCTTCATAAAGCGGACAAACTTGGATTAATCTTCAATGCTACATCATGATATGCTTGGGCTGTTGCTTCCAAATCTAAGTTGTTGACTCGGTCAATAGTTTGGAGCATGGCACTTGGCATCGAATTAACTCCACGATAAGCTCCGCAAATGGCTCCAGCGATCGCAGCCAGGGTGTCACAATCGCCCCCACCCCACGTACTAATTCTAATTGCCTGCATTGGATCACCATTTGCCATGACCACATATGCAATTGCTGCTGGGACAGTTTCATGTGTCAACATACTAGTACCTACAAAATCATAAATGTCTTTCAGCTTGTCCTCATCTGATTTATCATTGCTCACCAGATCAACTGCCCATTCAATACGCCTAGATATTGAAGGTGTTTGATAATATCTTACTCCGGCCTCCTCCCCTATATCAGCTCCTTCCATAGCGGCTCGGACAATATCTTCTAGTCCAGAGTCTGGATTGGAAGCACTAGCTGTTGCACAAGCTATAGATGCTGCACCTGAAGTAGCAGTACTAGTACCGTGGGTAGGCATTGCTGAAATAATTGCACATTCAGCCACTTTATCCATATCCGGATAACCCAAGAAAGCCATTGGCGCTACGCGCATTGAAGACCCATTTGTTGTGCCATAGCCACCGGTTACCTGAGGGTCTCCTCCATCCATTAATGCCCTGATAGCACGCTGAGTGCTTGGTCCAACCCAAGGCAAATTAAATCCGTCTGTTTCCTCTATCCATTTCACAAGCCCATCAGCTACACCTTGAACATTAAGATCGCCAAATTTTATTACAGAAGATACTATTGCAAGCATAGCCATGGTGTCGTCTGTGATTTCACCACGCTCCATTCCAGCATGAACTGTAGGATCTTCAGGAGCATCTTTAGGTTTGGTAAGATCTTGTGGCATATCACCCCACATGGCTTTGTTAGCAGCCATGCTAAATTGACCGATTATTCCATATGCATCACCCAACGCCAGAGCTGCTATACAGCCATGTATACGAGAAATCAAAGAAATATTAACCATGATAATCATCCATTTTACTATTCACCCAATCCAAAAATTCATCTAAAATAAGTCATTACTGTAGTGCGGACAATTATCTATCAATTCTAATACTGTAACAAGTGAATATTACACCCATTAGCTTAGTCTAGATCCTAAGCCAACTAACCACAATACAAGGAGCGCTCCTATGTCCTCAAAACCTGCCTATGATACCAAAACCATCTGGCGCCAAGATAGAGACCACTGCATCCACCCCTGGACCGATTTTTCAACCTTTAAAAAAGAAGGGTCCATGATAATGTCCAACTCTGATGGAGCATATGTGTTTGACTCTGAAGGCAACAAATATATCGATGGGATAGGCGGTTTGTGGTGCGTAAATATTGGTTATGGGAACAAGGAGATGGCAGAAGCAATAGCTGATCAGGTACAAGAAATGCCTTATTATCTTAATTTTGGTGCTCATACTACACCACCAGCCGCAGAATTAGCAGCAAAATTAGCCACTCTCACACCCGGTACATTAGACAAGGTTTTCTTTGGCACTGGCGGATCACTTGCCAATGACACTGCAGTACGGATCATACATTTCTATTTCAATAGACTAGGTCAACACAACAAGAAAAAAATCATTGCTCGTACAGATGCGTACCATGGTAGCACCTACCTCGCTATGTCAATGACTGGTGTGACTTTTAATCACCAAGGTTTTGATTTAGCGCCCGATCTAGTGCATCATATTCCAGCTCCACATACTTACAGACGACCAGCAGATATGACCGAATCGGAGTTCTGTGATGCTAAAGTGCAAGACCTGGAAGACAAGATAATAGAATTAGGTCCGGAGAATGTAGCTTGTTTCATTGCAGAACCAATTATGGGCGCTGGGGGCGTTATAGTCCCACCTGATGGGTATCACAAACGAACAAAAGAAGTTTGTGAAAATTATGAAGTACTATACATCTCGGATGAAGTAATTACCGGGTTTGGTCGTCTAGGGCATTTCTTTGCATCTGAACCAGTGTTTGACTTTGTGCCAGATGTGATCACATGCGCAAAAGGTATTTCTTCCGGGTATCTACCACTTTCAGCCACTATTCTATCTGAAGATATTTACGATGTGATAAGCGTACCCCAGAATGAAGGAGCACTCTTTACTCACGGCTTCACATATTCCGGACACCCAGTTAGCTGTATAGCTGGACTAAAAAATATAGAAATAATGGAAAGAGATAGAATATGTGAACACGTACGTGAAGTTGGGCCATACTTTGAAGAACAACTCAAAACATTGTACGAACATCCAATCGTAGGAGACGTTCGCGGCAGCCATTTTATGTTGTGTATTGAGATAGTAGCAGACAAAGAAACCAAAACTCTTCTACCAGAACACCTTGATATAGCTAAGCTCATTGCACAACAGTGCCAATCTCGTGGGCTTTTCGTACGACCCATACGCAATCAAGTTGTCTTATCACCGCCACTGATACTAACAAAACAGCAGATAGATACTGTTGTATCCATCCTTCATGAAAGCTTTACAGAAATAATAACGGTGTTAAGTCGAGAAGGTATTGCTATCAACTAGCTGTACAACAGCTGTTTTAGATCACTCCTATTTTCTCTAACAGAGTTGTTGGTGTCATCGGCAGTTGCTCTATACGCTTACCTAGGGCCTGCTGGATTGCATTAGCTATAGCCGGTGCAGGTGAGATAATCGGAGTTTCACCAACACCTCTAGCACCATACGGATTGCTAGGAAAGGGTTTCTCTATGATCACTGCCTCGACACTAGGAACATCCAATGATGTTGGCAACTTATAATCCAGCAAATTTGCGTTCAGAACATGGCCAAGTTCATCGTACTGATAACCTTCATAAAGGGCCCAACCAATACCTTGTACTACACCACCCTGCATTTGTCCCTCCACATGACCTGGATGGATAGCCTTGCCAGCATTTTGTATTGCAGTACATCGCAATACCTTGACCTGTCCAGTTTCAGGATCAACTTCCACGTCGACAATAGTGCCTCCTCCTGCACCAGCCCAGTTTTCAACATTGACATTACCATGACCGTTAATTTGCCCCGACAGTTTAGCAGCCAAATCAGCGAATGTTATACTTTCTAAGTTGCTTTCAGTAGTACCAAATACGCCTTTACTATAGATAACACTATCTAGAGAAACATTCCACATATCTGCCACTTCTACTTTTAATTTTGCAAGCACATCACGTGCAGCTTCAACTGCAGCCAAACCAGTAGCCATTGTAGTACGACTACCAGCAGATGTATCTGTATAACTAATAGAGTCAGTGTCAACCATAGACGATTTTACGTTATCAAATGGTATCTCTAACACATCTGCAGCCTGCATTGCAACCGTGGTACGACTTCCAGTCAAGTCAACTGATCCCGATATAAGATTGACTGTACCATCACTATTCACATTAATTTCAACACTCGAGCGGGCACCCCAATTGTCCCAAAAACCGATTGCTACACCACGCCCTTGATTAGGACCTTCTATCGGTTCATTATAATGCGGGTGATCCTCAATAACACCCAATATCTCCTTGATTGCTATGCTTTTATGCAGACTACCATCCAGACGTTCAGTACCCTCACTAGCAGCATTTTCCATCCGAAACTCAACTCCATCCATACCTATCTTTTGCGCAATCTCATCAATTATTTGCTCACATGCGAAAGCCGATTGTGGTGCTCCTGGCGCACGATAAGCAGCGACTCTTGGTTTGTTAACCAGTACATCGTAACCATCTATTTGACCATTGGGTATATCATAAGCTGCGAACATAGCCATTGCTCCTGGATGCACTGGGGATCCCGGATACGCTCCAGCTTCATAACATAACTCAGCTTGAACAGCAGTAATCTTCCCTAATTTAGTAGCTCCAACCTTTACTTTTATTGCAGTGCCTGACCCGGGCCCGGTACCCAAAATAACCTCTTCTCGAGACATGACAACTCGTACTGGACGACCAGTCTTTCGCGCCAATAATGCTGCAGGCGTCTCGACATAGGTGGGATTTTTACCACCAAATGCTCCTCCAACCTCGGTAGGAATTACTTTTATTTTTGCCATAGGATACTGTAGCAATTCTGACACTTGATTGCGAGCAAGAAACGCGCCTTGCGTAGATGAATAAATGGTCAAAGTGCCATCCATACCCCAAACTGCTGTAGCAGCATGTGACTCAAGATAACTTTGATGCACTGGTACAGTTGTAAATTCACGTTCAACAATAACATCCGCGTCTGAGAAGCCTTTCTTCATATCTCCCTTCACATGACGTATATGTTGAGCTATATTACTTGGAGTATCGCCACTACCATCAGGCCCATCTGTTCTGATCTGCTCATGAAGCACCTGTGTTTGATCAGACATAGCATGGCGCACGTCAAGTACAGGCTCAAGTATTTCGTATTCAACCTCAATTGATTCGAGTGCGGTTTGCGCTATATCTGGCGATTTAGCAGCTAAAGCGGCAACCGCATGACCTACATACAGCACTTTGTCACTGGCCAAGTTATTATCACGCAAAAACTTGTAATTAATAGTGCTCTCACCTGCTTTTTCAGTTCTATCGTCCGCTTCTGGAAGATCGTTAGCTATTACAACAGCAAATACACCTGGCAATGCCTCAGCCTTACTAGTGTCAATAGACACGATGCGAGCATGCGCATGCGGGCTCCTAAGCACCCTACCATGCAGCAAACCTGGCAAGCTGATATCAGTACCGTATAAGGCATGACCGGTCACTTTGTCTTTGGCATCCATTCGTTCCGGACGCGTGCCTACAGAAATATGTTTGTCCCTTTCTATCATCTTCTTACTCATGAAAGATCCCCTTTTGCGTCATTCATCAATTGTGATGCTAGTCTGACGGACCGTACTATCTTGTCATATCCTGTACAACGGCAAAGGTTACCAGCCAACCAAAATCTAATCTCATCTTCAGTAGGATTTGCATTTTTGTCAAGCAGAGCCTTGGTAGCAACAATAAAACCTGGAGTGCAATAACCACATTGAAGACCATCTTCCAACACAAATGCCTCCTGAACTGGATGTAATTCATGTATGTTAGATAACCCTTCAACAGTGACTACATCCTTACCATCGATTTCAATCCCCAGCACCAGGCAAGCGTTGACAAGACGATCATCAATCAATACGCTGCAAGCACCACAATTTCCATCGTTACACCCCTCTTTACTGCCTGTCAACCCTAGTGTGTCACGCAAACATTCTAGCAAGCTCTGCTGTGGTTCAGTCAAAAACTCAACTTGTTGACCATTGATAGTTGAACTAACCACCTGTTTTTTTGACATATTTTCGTTCACCTCTTCAAGATACGTATCCAGCTCTATTAACTGCAATATCAAGGCATCGTCTTGTAAGTACACCAATCAGATGTTTACGCTGTGCAGCAGAACCGCGCACATCTGTAATAGGACTTATAGTTTCCTTAGCGACACTCGCGGCATTTTCGAAGATCGATCTGCTAGGCTTCTGCCCAATCAAACTTTCAGATGCTTCAGTGGCCAATACAGGCGTTGGAGCAACAGCAATTAAAGCAATACGTGCAGATAATATTCTATCCAAATCACTATTTAATTCTATGGATGCACCCACTCCAGCTACAGCTATATCCATTTCTGCTCTAGGTGTAAAACGCTGGTAATTAGATCCAGAATTGGGTTTGGGACATGGTATTTGAATCGAAATCAACATTTCTCCTTCTGCCAGCACATTTTTTCCAGGAGCAATACAAAACTCCTCTATTGGTATATTACGTGCTCCCTCCACTCCAACCACATTACATATAGCA
>CAWWAV010000048.1:0-6999 GCA_963934935.1 uncultured Anaerolineales bacterium | reverse complement strand
TATATTTTCATTAACATACTAAGCTTATGGTGTCGATCACAATGTGAGGTAGAATTGTATGGTTCTAAGTATACTCTTAAGTCCTTGTTTGGGTATTATCGGAGGTAGTGATGAATTTTGATGGTAGTGTGACTATAAAATCAAAAATAGATACAGTCTGGGATTTTCTAACTGACCCACATTTGGTCAGTCAATGTGCACCAGGAGTGAAAGAGGTGGAAGTTGTGATTCCGGACAAGCAGTTCCGCACAAATGTGGGTATCTCCCTCGGTGCAGTAAAGGTGAGTTTCGCAATGGATGTTGAATGGATAGAACTGGATGCCCCTAACCGCGCAAAAATGCGTGCTAGAGGCAATGCCCCGGGTAGCGCAGCAGAAGTGGAGGGCACAATGACACTTAGCGAATCAGATCCCAACGTAACCGATCTACATTGGGAGGCTAATGTGCAGATTATGGGTCGTATTGCAAGTCTAGCTATGCGTCTTGCACCAGGTGTTACCAAAAAACTAGTAGGCGAATTTTTTGATTGTGTTGTGTCACGCATTGAAAAATGAATCCGTATTGGAACATGTTTAGAAGGATTTGTGATGATCTCTTATACAGTCAGATACTTGTTCGTGTTTAATATTTTTGCATATGAAATCTAAGTCTTTGGTTTTGTCAATCAATCGGTATTGGTTGGTACATATCTCTGCAATCTTATTAGTATTAGGTTCTGCTGCTCATGCTTATCTGGGTTATTTTCACTATGACTGGAGTGGAGATGCCTGGGGAACTGATGATGCCTATATTTCCTATCGATATGCCAAGAATTTTTCCGAAGGGCATGGGCTAGTGTTTAACCAGGGTGATCGAGTAGAAGGGTATTCAAATTTACTATATGTCCTAATGTTGACCCCCATATTTTTCTTGGGGGCAGCAAAACATGTTTACCTCTTGTCTGTTGTGTTGAATATTGTTTTTGCTGTCGTTGGTTTATATGTGTTTGCGCGATATGCCTGTGATCGTTTCGGATATACCAATGGGTCGCTAGCTTCATTGCTGTTCGCACTCACTCCCCCTTTGTGGATATGGGTAGGGTCAGGAATGGAAACGGCTCTAGTTCTTCTTGTTACATTGTTGATTCTAGTGACTGTTGAACAAATTACACTAGAACGTCCTAGGAAAGCAGCGCTGTTAAATGTTCTGATAGTCGCAATAATTATGTCCAGAGCTGATGGATTTATTGTAGCTGCTATAGCAATTACTTATGTAGTGATTAGGGGACGTTATAGAGTTGGACTCTGGGCTTCTATGACGTTAATTGGAGCTATGGTTGTGTATTCGACTTGGCGGCTGAGCTATTACGGAGACCTGCTTCCTAATACTTATTATGCAAAGGTTTCTGGTCCTTTGATTGAACGTGTTATGTTTGCTATTCGTCAACTTTGGGGAATCGCCATGAATGAAGGTCTTTTTGTTTACTTGGTAACCTTCATTTTTGCTATGGTTCAGTTAATCACAGGATATATTCGGGTTGATCGGGGTGATAGACAACAATTATATGGTTTAGATACAGTATTTGTACCAATTTGGCTATCCTATTGGATTTATATAGGTGCTGATCATTTTGTAGAAAGATTTCTTGTGGTACTTTATCCTCTTGGAATTTTAATGTTCTTCAGGCATATTGGTCCAGAATTAAGAACATATGGTCGAATATTTCTCGTTAGTTTGTTTATTGTGCTCCAGTTACGAATGGTTGTATTAGATGATAGGTTTTTATATACATTCGAGAAATATGATCGTAATATTGAGTTAGGCAGATATCTTGGCAATAACTACCAGGGAAAGTTGTTAGCATCAGACGCTGCTGGAAAGATTCCATATTACTCTGGACTCAGAACAATTGATATGCTCGGCCTAAATGATAGGCATATAGCACGCATTCAACCTACATTTTTTGAGGTAGGACACAACAAATATGATGCTGACTATGTGCTTTCATTATGCCCTGATCTTATCGTAAATTGGGTTCAAGATTCGGATATGAATTTGGTTCGAGGCATCACAAGAAATAAGTATGACGGAATGTATCGATGGGCCTATCTACTTAATGCATCTAGGGCGCCAGCAAAAGATAATATTATAGAAGTTAGAGATAATACGTTATCCGACTTACAAGAATTGCTTGATCGAGAATATTCTATTGCTGTATTGGAAAAAGTAGAGTGCACGATCAACTCTTCATGAGCTTTGTATGTATAGCAAGGTGTTCGCGTTGATCTAAAAGAGCAATATCAGATTACATCAAAGAAAATCTCAATATTTCCACAACCTCAACAGAATACAATGTCAGTTTGATAATGCCCGCCCCCTATAGCGTGAAAAACATCCACTACACTGTCGTTTGATATTATCTCAGACGTATTATTGCTGAGAAATGGCACATCAAGCCCATCAACAAATATATGAACATGACCATGTATCTTACCATTCTCATCCAACAAATCTCTATGCATCTTAGGATACAATTCAACAATTTCAGTGGCTAGTTGTTGAATTGTAGTTCCATCGGGGATATTGATTTCAACAGCTTTCTTTCCCGCAATATCCCTGAGTGTCGAGTAGAATTTTATAATCAATACTAAAATTTCCTATGCCTGAAAAAGTCAAGTACTATAGTTTTTCTGTATTTTTTGCGTGAGTGATAATAACATATCGCACACTTTTCCCCAAATTATGTTGGTGAATTAACCTCTTGTCTTTGAGGTACCGCTAACAGATTATTAATTTGACACGTATATTTGCAATTCGGTATCGTTGTGCTAAAGTAGCTTGACACTTTCATGGCACTACTTATAGGAGTAAAGGACTACAACCATGAACAATAAAGATCAGGGAAAGGTAACGGAAGCACAGATTGCTGTACACTGGCAAGAAGAGCAATATTTTCATCCTAGCGATGAATTTGTAGCGCAAGCTAATATGACGGACCAAGGTATCTATGATCGTTTCGGTCTGGATAATTTTCCCGAATGTTTTCATGAATATGCCGATTTATTAAGTTGGTACAAAAGATGGGATACAACATTTGACGCTAGTGATGCTCCTTGTTGGAAATGGTTTGTTGGAGGAAAAATTAATGCTAGCTACAATTGTATAGATCGTCATCTAGTTTCAAATCGCAACAAAGCTGCCATTGTGTTTGTACCTGAACTTGAGCAAGAGCCACATGAGGTTGTTACATACCAAGAGCTTTATGTACGAGTAAATGAGACCGCTGCTCTTTTGCGTGATTTTGCGGGACTGAACACAGGTGATCGTGTAACAATTCATATGCCAATGTCTACTGACCTTCCTGTTGTGATGCTTGCCTGTGCTCGTCTGGGTGTCGTTCACTCAGTAGTTTTTGGCGGATTTAGCGGCAAGGCTTGTGGTGAAAGGATTGCTGATTCAGGCAGTTCAATTCTCATCACTACTGACGGTTATTATCGTAATGGCAAAATGTTGGATCACAAAGTGAAGGCTGATGAGGCAGTTAAAGTTGCGAGCGATGCTGGACAAATTGTTGAGAAGGTGTTGGTCTGGCGGCGTTATCCAGACACATATCAATCAGAGGTTCCTATGAAGCCGGGCCGTGATTTTTTCATGGATGAACATTTACCTGAGTTTAGTGGTGTAAGAGTTGACCCTGTAGAGTTAGATGCGGATGCTCCTCTCTTTTTGATGTATACCAGCGGTACTACAGGCAAGCCTAAGGGATGTCAACATAGTATCGGTGGTTATCTTACCTATGTAGCTGGTACTTCAAAATATGTCCAGGATATACATCCTGAAGATGTGTACTGGTGTATGGCTGACATTGGTTGGATTACTGGACACTCATATATAGTGTATGGTCCATTGGCGCTAGCTGCTACCAGTGTCATGTATGAAGGTGTGCCAACTTTTCCAGATGCTGGTCGACCTTGGCGCATAGCTGAGCGTTTAGATGTAAACATTTTTCATACAGCACCTACTACAGTACGTATGTTGCGCAAATCTGGGCCTGATGAACCCCAAAAATACAATTTCGAGTTTAAGCATATGACTACAGTTGGTGAGCCGATTGAGCCAGAGGTGTGGCGTTGGTACTACGACGTTATTGGCAAAGGCAAAGCCGCTGTTGTGGATACTTGGTGGCAGACTGAGACAGGAGGATTTTTGTGTAGCACAATGCCTGCTATCCATGCTATGAAACCAGGTAGCGCTGGTCCAGCGATGCCTGGAATACATCCGGTGATTTACGATGAAGATGGAAATACAGTAGCGGAAGGTAGTGGTATAGCTGGTAACATTTGCATACAGAATCCTTGGCCAGGTGGATTTCAAACCATATGGGGAGATCGTGACCGCTATGTCAAAACTTACTATGAGAAGTACTGTAAGGATCCACAAAGTAAAGATTGGCGTGATTGGCCGTACTTTCCAGGTGATGCTGCTACACAGAGTTCGGATGGTTATTATCGTATATTGGGTCGAGTCGATGATGTTATCAATGTTGCGGGTCACAGGCTCGGTACTAAAGAGCTTGAGTCAGCCTGTATGACTATTTCTGACCTGGCAGAAGCAGCTGTTGTGCCGGTCTCAGATGATTTGAAGGGCACAGTGCCTGATGTCTATGTTTCCCTTCAACCTAGAGTACAAGCAAGTAAGGATCTTGAAAAAGCAATAGTACTTGCAATTGAAACTGAAATTGGCAAGATAGCTAGGCCTAAAAATGTGTGGATTGTGCCCGACATGCCAAAAACTCGTTCAGGCAAAATCATGCGGCGGGTTCTTGCTTCCATTTCTAATACGACCGACGTTGGCGATATAACAACTTTAGCAAACCCGGAGGTAGTCGAACATATTCGCGACATGGTGCAAAGTTGAATTTATTATCAAATACAGGAAAATGAATTGAACTACAAATGTTTTCCTGCGATTCACCTGCTGTGAGCAATTCTTCGGAAGGGTACCATGGTAGCTACAAAGGCTGACCTGTTTAATAGATTGCACGAGTTGGACATATCTGTGACCACATTCGAACATAGACCTGTATTTACAGTAGATCAAAGTCGATCTATACGTGGAGATATTGATGGCGGTCATTGTAAGAATCTGTTTTTGAAGGATAAGTCTAATAAATTGTGGTTATTGGTCACTTTAGAAGATGCTATGGTAGATCTAAAAAAATTGCGATATCTGATAGGGTCTAGACATCTTTCTTTTTGTCGGGAAACCATATTGGAAGAAGTGCTTGGTGTAAAAGCTGGGGCAGTCACACCATTTGCGCTCATTAATGATCACGAAAAGTGTGTCAATGTAGTGCTGGACAATAATGTTTTGGAATACGAGTTGTTGAACTTTCATCCCTTAGAGAACACATCTACCACTACCATTAGTTCATCAGACTTAGTACATTTTATTAATGGTTGTGGACATTCGCCTCAGATTATAGATTTGCATTCTATTGGTTAACATGGAAGTTGGAATTTAGATCTGAACTTGTAACTATTTTGGATTGAGGTAGTTTTGTGAGAGATATAATACTGGAAATAGATAGCTGGATATCTGAAGGTCAAGATGTAGTATTAGCTACAGTTGTGAGCACTTGGGGATCAGCTCCGCGTGCTGTTGGAGCCAAGATGGCGCTTACTGCTAGCGGGAAAATGTGTGGTTCAGTAAGTGGAGGTTGTGTTGAAGGCGCTGTAGTAGAAGCTGCCAAACAGGTGTTTAACTCCGGTCAATCTAATCTGTTGGAGTTTGGAGTTACAGACGATACAGCCTGGGATGTAGGTCTAGCATGTGGTGGCACAATATCCGTGTTCGTACAATTGCTAAATAAGGATATATTTCGTGCTATTAGGGCCTCAGACAATGAACGGCTTGCGATACTCACTGTAATTGGTGGTTCCAAAAAGCTACTTGGACGTCAGATGGTTGTCTCTGACACTGGTGATCAAACAGGTAGTATCAACTCTAACTTGGATCATGATGCTTTAAGTGTTGCGAGATATTCGCTGGAGCAAGGTCCTTCAAAAATAGCTAAATTACAAGATAGCATCGAATTGTTTGTTGAAGTTGTATCAGCTCCTCTTACACTAATACTGATAGGTGGGGTGCATATTGCCATACCATTATCCGAAATGGCAAAGATGATTGGGTACCGTACAATAGTGATTGATCCGCGACGTTCGTTTGGAAATAAAGACAGATTCCCATATGTTGATTTACTTCTTCATTCATGGCCAGATAGTGCATTAAGCGAGCTTGATTTAAATAGTTCTACTGCGGTCGCAGTATTAACTCATGACCCTAAGATAGATGATTTAGCATTAGTTAAAGCATTGCCCAGCCAGGCATTTTACGTAGGGGCTCTTGGTAGTCAGACTACTAATACATTAAGGTTGAAACGTCTACTTGAAGCAGGACTAAAACAACAAGATATTGACAGACTATTCGCACCTATTGGATTAGATATTGGAGGGCGTTCACCACAAGAGATAGCCCTCGCCATTATGGCCGAGATGACATCAATACAATACAGAGGGAATTAGAATAATCCAGATGTACACTGATTTTGTCGATGAACTGAGTAAAATGTTTACAGGGGATCAGCTTTTAACTGCGAAGTCTGAATTGATACCATATGAATCAGATGGATTGACGGCTTTCAAGGCACTTCCGCGAGCAGTTGTGCTGCCAGAGCAACAATCTGAAGTGGTTGACATAGTCCAATTATGTCATCGATATAGTGTGCCTTTTGTTGCACGAGGTAGTGGCACTAGTCTTTCGGGCGGTTCATTACCAAACACCGATGGGATTGTAATTGGCTTGAACCGTTTAAATCGCATACTAAGTTTGGATGCAGAGCAGCGCATAGCAGTTGTGGAGTCAGGTGTAATCAATAAAAATGTGTCGGACGCAGCACACCCTTATGGTCTCTATTATGCTCCTGACCCATCTAGCCAGGGGGTATGTACTATTGGGGGT
>CAWWAV010000047.1:0-7006 GCA_963934935.1 uncultured Anaerolineales bacterium | reverse complement strand
CTCCAGCTAGTTTAAGTATTTTGCGGCGAGAATAAGATTGGATTATAGGGTGCGTGAAATCAGTTTTTGGTTTATTGCTAATCATATATGTTGCCTAAAAATATTTTTAGGTATGTGGTGTTAGAAACACCTTTCTGGATTACTTTTGCGTTTTGAGTTTGCATGCAAAGGAAATTGAAAATATTGACTCGACTGCTGTTGCTTAATGTTGTTACTTTAATAATTGTTTCAACATTTCGCCTCTTTGTTCTCGAAGTGCTATACCACTGGCTCCGCGTTGAATTCCTATTATTTCGGCTAGTATTGAGAGGGCCACTTCAGCGGGAGACTCAGCGCCTATATCAAGTCCAGCAGGAGTATACACTTGTCTCAATGTTGCAGGTTCAACATCATTTTCTATAAGACGTCGGAAAAGTTCTCGAGCTTTAGATGGACTCGCAACTAGTGATATGAATGCTGGGTTTGCTGCAAGAGCTTGCTCTAATGCAGGTAAATCATACCCCCAAGTTGTAATAACTACATAAGTACTTGAGTTTATAGGTTCTGGTATCGGTCCCAGAGTTTCGGAAGCTTCCTCGTAATCCACTATATAAATAGAATCGGCATCTGGGAAACGATCACTATTTGCCCAATCATTACGATCATCTATTACCACAACGCGCATTTCGAGGATAGCAGCGATTTTTGCCAGAGGTTTTGCAATATGTCCTGCACCAACAATTAACAATGTAGGGTTTGGTCTTAGAACTTCCATAAGTATGTCTACTGCTCCACCACACAATCCAACTGACCCGCTTCTGCCATTTGGATCAAAAACATAGTTCTTGAGCTCTTTGTTGCCATTAGTAAGTAATTTTAGAGCATCTTCGATGACTCGATGCTCGAGTGTGCCTCCTCCTATAGTGCCCCGTATGTCACCACTACCTAGGACTAGCATTCTGGCTCCTAGATGTCTGGGTGCCGAACCACGAGCACGTACGACTGTCGCTAAGCACGCAGTCCTGCCTGCCTCAATCTCTTCAATAGCTGCTTGGGTGACTTGCAGGAATTCGCTCATTTATAACAGGTTTGTTATCAAAAAAAATTACAAAAAAAGAAACAGTCCGCACTTGTATTAACTTCTGTCATATTGACAGTAGGCAACTACAGCAGTGTATCAGTTGAATCGTAGCAATGTCAAGTTTCTAAGACACCATTTTTTGTTGTTGAGCAAGTAAATGTTGGTGCTGTGCTGCCTTATGAGGCAAACAGTTAGTTTCGAATTGCTATCATCTTTCTCAAGAGATGGTAGACTTCTACGAATTATGAGTGCTACGCAAAACACAGATACAGCAATAGTAAAGCGAATTACCACAATATTGTTTGTCACTAAAAGCTTGCATTCTACTGCCATAGTCGGATTACTTACGGTTACACCTATCATTGCAGTGAACCTGACCGGTAATGATATGGCTGTTGGTTTACCAGCAACTTTGGTGCTTATTGGACGTGCTATGGCAGCTTATCCAGTAGGATGGTTGATGGATCGTTTAGGACGCAGGCTAGGCCTTAATGTTGGCTTTCTAGTTGCGATATTTGGTATGAGTTTGGGAGCTATTGCTGTAGTTAATGGTCTTTTGTGGCTTTTTCTGACGGGCTCTTTCTTCCTCGGAATGTCCCGGAGTGCAGTAGAGCAGATGCGTTTCATAGCTGCTGAGGTTCAACCTGTTGGAAGACGGGCGCAAGCCATTGGCCTAATTGCTTTTTCCAGCACTATAGGATCTTTGGCGGGTAGTCTGTTGATGGATACTAGTCCTACTTTGACGGTGTTGCTTGGAGTGCCAATTCTAGCGGTACCGTTCATTATGGCCATTGGTCTTATGTTCGTAGGTATCACATTAAATCAATTGTTCTTGCGGCCAGACCCATTATTAATTAGCAGGCAAATGGAAGCGAACAATAAACAGACTGATGCAGAAAAAATTGGTAGAGCACGGTCTATGGGTCAGATTTTTGGGCAATATCCAGTGATTCTGGCAGCATCTGTAATGGCTATATCGTGGTTGGGAATGACAGTTGTCATGCAGGTCACTCCTTTGTTTATGAATTATGAGGGCTATGACGTACCTATTATTGCCAGAGCAGTGATGATACATAGCTTGGGTATGTTTGCTTTTTCTTCAGGGACAGGATGGCTGACTAGTAGGATTGGAAGACTTCCTGTAGTTGCTCTAGGAATTGTACTGTTGATTGTTTCTGGAATTAGTGGGTGTTTTGCTGATACACTTATAACGCTATATATTGCAGTTTTCTTGCTTGGTGTGGGCTGGAATTTTTGTTACATTGCTGGTTCAGCTATGTTATCTGACCAATTACGGCCAGAAGAACGTGGAAGGGCACAGGGGGTGAGTGAAGCTTTTATAGGTGTAACTGCGGCAATTGGTAGTGTCACAAGTGGTCTAGTGTACGCTAATTACGGATATACAGGTTCAAATCTAATTGTGATTGGCCTCTCGGTTTTACTGTTCGTAATATTAGCTTTCTTGGGTAGGCCTTCTATGCAGACATCCGGTGCTGTATCCTGATCAATCTAAAATTCGCGCAAAAATTGTAGTTTGATTGTTTATGACTCTCATATCTAATGACAATCTTGAGGGCGTCGATTATTGGCAGGAGATGCCAGTAACTCGGATAGGTTGGGAATTGCTTAAGTTAGAACCACATATCCTAGAAGTGGGTGATATTGTACATGTCCAGGGACGCAGTCTTTTTTCAAGGATCATAAGATGGGTCACTAAATCATCAACCGAGAAGCTGTCATGGTCTTCTCACAGCGCCTTGGTTGTAAAAGTTGGAAGTTCTATTGAAGTTATAGATACTGCTGGAGTGCAAGTTGTAGTCAGGTCTATACAATCCTTTGAGATTTTGAAATCCAGAGTACTTGTGTCCCGTGTACCAGGGGGATTGAGTGCTAGTCAGAAAGAAATGTTGGTGAAAAAGGCCCTTGAGTACGAAGGACGCTTGTATGGAGCATTTAAGTTGCTTGCACATGCATTGGATCGTTTTTTTGACAACAGATATGTGTTTCGTCGATTGGCCACAATGGATCAATACCCTATATGTTCGTGGATTGTTGCTTATTGCTATAAGCGAGTATTAGGATTGCTATTTGGCGGCTTACCTAATGCCGTACAGCCGGATGATATCCTAGACTACTGTATGGCCAGCAGATGGACATGTGTGTGGGTGGATACGTCGAGAACCCTTGAGGAATGTAGACGGATTTATGGTGCTTAATTAGCTGCCTCAGTTCTAACTCTCGCCCAGCGTAATTGTTATGGTCTGTTCTATGCCTTCTCGGTCGATTTTAGTAGTGATAGTATCTCCAGGTTGGTAAGAGTACAGTATATTTATGAAAGGATGCTCACCGTCAAGAGGTATATCATCCACCATAACAATAATGTCACCAGATTGAAGACCGCCTGTATCAGCAGCTGAACCATCCACTACATTTGTTATGAAGATTCCCCATGGCACCGGAAGGTTGTACACCCTGGCAATTCTTGGTGTTACCGGTTGCCAGGTAATTCCAAGATATGGGCGATCCACGCGACCATTTGCAATTAGCTGCTTACTAATGGCCCCCATAGTGTTAGAAGCTACTGCAAAGCCCAGTCCCTCAGCAATAGACCCTCCAAAACTACCACCTCTGACTATGAGTGTATTCAATCCAACAACTTGGCCAGCCAGGTTCACTAAGGGACCACCGGAGTTACCTTGATTTATAGCTGCATCGGTTTGTAAGAGGTCTTCTAATTGATATCCCTTACCTGTATCCACTGTTCGTCCAGTAGCACTGACCACACCTACAGTTACTGTGTTCTTAAAGTCGCCCAGTGGACTCCCTATCGCAATTACTGTTTCACCAGGTCTAAGAATGTCTGAGTTTCCTAGAGACGCAACGCCTGGCAGCGGGGGTTGTACTTGCAGTACTGCTATATCTGCATAGTCGTCAGAACCCACTAATGTAGCTGTTGCAGTTTCACCGTCTATGAATACAACTTCAAGAGCTTCGTGACCTGCGATTACATGTGCGTTAGTCAGTATATATCCATTGTCTGAGAAGATTACACCAGAACCAGATCCTCGCTCAGCACCATTTATTGCTAGATTAAGTACTGTTACAACAGATGGGCTAATCATTTCTACTGCCTCAGTGATTGCAGTAGTAATTTCGATGGTTTTTGTTTCTAAGAATAGATCATTGTTGGGTTCTGATATCGTAGGTGTTGGCACTACAACTATCGGCGTAGGTAATGCCATTGTAGGTGTTGGCACTACAATAGTTGGTGTTGGCACCATAAGGGTTGGTGTTGGTACCGATGGTAAAGTATTGGTGCTTGAAATAGAAGTAGATATTGGGCTGGGCGTGACAGATTCTCTAACGGCAAGAAATACTGCTGCTCCACCTGCCAGGGCTCCACATGCTGCAGCTAAAGCCACAATGAACAATAACGGAAAAGTAACGGGTGACCTATTCATTATCCTTTTCTTATTGTGAATCTTTTCCATATACCAATTGGATATCCTACCATTTTTGCTAAGTCTCCTATAATACGGATTGTAGGTATCAATAACATCACTTTTGCCCGGTCCAATGTTGGCAATTCATTCCACAAAATGCGTACACGTGTGATCGGCCTTCGTATGTATGCAATCCCTGCCATGAGTCCTGCTAACCATATAGACGGATGTACCGTCAGTGCAGCATATATTCCTAGCGGTACTGCGATTAAATATGTGAAATATCTTATGAAATGTATGTGCAGGAACAATCCTGCGTGACCATCACCCGATGCATAGTTATAGTACTGGCGAGCAAATTGCTGCATAGTGCTGCGTGGTTGAAATTGCACTATTGCTTTAGGTATGAAAGTAAATTGCCCAAAACAATCTATCATCTTCATGTCGAAGACAACATCTTCTGAATAATCTAACCACTCTGGATATCCGCCTACTTTTTCCCATGCCTCT
This sequence comes from uncultured Anaerolineales bacterium, assembly GCA_963934935.1. Lineage (GTDB taxonomy): Bacteria > Chloroflexota > Anaerolineae > Anaerolineales > UBA11657 > UBA11657. Next base: position 1,993 of record CAWWAV010000047.1, on the reverse strand, counting down.
TTGCGAAAAGCTACTGATCTACTAGAAGGCAAAAAAGTCTGCGGCCTAATATCTTCTAAGGCTGGCAACACAGTAGCTCCCATTGCTGTTTCAAACGCAGTGCTGACATCAGCGCAGAAAAAGCCTGCAGCATGATTCACATCTTGTTGTTTGAAACATGTAGTAAGGAGTTCAATCCAGTCCGCTTCTAGCCGGACACCTGCATCGGTTACAGCTATTATATCTCCGCTAGACTCGCGTATTGCAACATTTCTTCCAGTAGAGATGTTTACACCAGGTCTTACCAGAACTGTTAGAGGGAGTTGATCTGAGTACTCTGACATGATAGCAACAGTGTTGTCAGTGGATCCTCCATCGCAGATTATTAACTCGTCTGGTAAACGAGTTTGTTCTAGAATAGAAGAAAACAAGCGTCTTATGTTTGCTTCTTCATTGTGTACAGTAATTGCTAGGGAAATTCGCATGTGTGGAATTATAACTTGGTCCAGAATAAAGTTAGTGTAAATGTAGCCCAATAGTTTACACGTGGCTTACCATATACATATTATATACATAACATGATAGTAATATTGCAGAAAGACTACATAGGGTCTGTTGAGTTATTGTTGTGAATGAATATAATTACACATGCGATGAGTTGAATTGATAATTGAGTCTCTCGCTAGCATATAGTTTTGAAGCCTTTTCTGATAAGTGCTGTGTCGCGGTATTATAAATAAGGCGAGATGTATGATAACCACATTGGAACAATGATAATAGGATCTGATAAATGAATCCTCTACAAAAATTGCAAACGTTGGGTCAGTCACCTTGGCAGGATAATATTAGTAGAGACCAGCTTGTTTCTGGCATGTTGCAGGATATGGTTAATGATGGAGATATTACAGGTCTTACATCTAACCCTACTATTTTTCAGCAAGCTATATCTGGCAGCAATGATTATGACGTTACTATTAGCAAGCTTTCAAGTATGGGTTTTGATGCAGAGGATATTTTTTATGCCCTTGCAAGTGAAGACATAATGCAAGCTGCCGACATATTTAAACCAGTCTATGATAGTACGGGAGGTACTGATGGGTTTGTTAGTTTAGAAGTTTCTCCTAGGTTGGCTATGGACACCTCTGAGACAGTAAGTGAAGCAATAGAATTGTGGGGCAAGGTAAATAGGCCTAATCTTATGATAAAGATTCCGGCTACTATTCCTGGATTGGAAGCTATTACAATGGCTATCAGTGCTGGTATTAATGTTAATGTGACATTGATTTTTTCTGTAGAGCGTTACTCCAAAGTGATAGATGCATATATCTCTGGTCTAGAAAAAAGACTGGACAGTGGACATGATATTAACAATGTAAATTCTGTAGCTAGTTTCTTTATTAGCAGAATTGATACACTTGTCGATGCTAGATTAGATGACATGTTATTGGATGATGTCGATACAGATTCTATGAAAGGTAGAACTGCTATTGCCAACGCGAATCTGGCCTACAATCTTTTTCGAAATAGTATTAGTAGTAAGCGCTGGACACATTTGCAAAGTAAAGGGGCAAATGTTCAAAGACCTTTATGGGCAAGTACTAGTACTAAGGATCCAAAATATAGCGATGTTCTATATGTGGAATCTTTGATTGCGGAGAATACAGTTAATACACTGCCACCGGGCACGATGCAGGCTTTCAAGGATCATGGTAACGCTATTATGGGACTAGAAATGGGTCCTGAAGATGCAGCAAGACATATGGAGCAGTTGGCTAACATAGGAATTTCGATGGAGGAAATAAGCTCCAAGCTGGAAACAGATGGGGTGGTTTCTTTTAGGGATTCTTATGAGCAGTTGTTAGATGTGATTGCCGAGCGTAGTCAAGCACTCAGTACTTAGACTTTGCATTACTTCAAAAACTTGAACGTGGAAGATTGTAATAATAGTTCTATTCTATACTATTTTTAAGATAATGTAAAGAAAATTAGACAGCATCACTGTCTTTTTCTCCAG
>CAWWAV010000046.1:0-7094 GCA_963934935.1 uncultured Anaerolineales bacterium | reverse complement strand
ACGACATATCCGTGAAGCTCTTTTGCCACGCTGTGGCTGCACCTAAACCAGACTTAATATTGGCTCTTGTTGACTCAATCAACTCAGGGTCTTCCAACATCTCTAGGTGTACGTCGATGATCTCTGCTGCGTCTATGGATTGATCCGACACATTGGCTCGCAATGCAGTTAGTTCGTGTGTGGCCTGTTTAACAGCCGACGTAAACATAGAAAGTTCTGTATTTGTATCAGTAAAACTGTTGGAAATTTCTATTATAGACTTGCTATACTGAAAGATATTACCTATAGCTATGCCGGGTGCGCCCGACACACCATGGAAAGCAGAATGTTGCTCACTTTTTCTTTCTGGCATATGCACAGACTCTTCGTTTCTAAGCGTTTTTGACTCTGTTGTTGCTGTGTGTAATGCTTCTCCCAATCCGTTGGATATTGCTGTTTCCAAAGCTGTGATTGCTTCGTCCTCGTCATCACCATTAGCTTCGATTGTGACAGATGTGCCGGCGTGAACGCCCAATGTGAGTACAGATATTACGCTTTTAGCATTTGCTTTTTTATCTGCATTAGTGATGTGAATGTCACAGCTGAATTGTTTTGCTAGATTAGAGAACACTTTGGCTGGTCTGGCATGTAAACCAGATGGGTTGTTAATCACCAGTTCGATTTGTTTCATAGCAAGATATCCTATTAAAATCTTTATGCTATCTTACGCGTTGGTGTTTGGTGCATTTAGGTGGTCTAGAACTACACTAACCTCTGATGTTTCGGCAAGCAATTTAGCTGTTTCTGGATCCTCGATAGCTTCAGCTAGGTTGGCCAGAATGTTAATGTGGTCATCAGAATTTGAGGCAATACCAATTATGAGATAAGCCTTCTCATCATCTTCCCACGTTACACCGTCTCTAATTTGTAAAACAGATATTCCTGTACGATATACTAGTGTGAGATCGTCAAATTGGCCATGTGGTATTGCCACTCCATTACCAATGTAAGTGGACATTGACTTCTCGCGAGCTAACATACCATCTATGTAAGACTCGGCAACATATCCGCCTCTCACTAGCAAATGTCCCGCCATCCGTGTTGCTTCTTCTTTGCTATTGGCCTTTGTGTTAAGACTGATTGTTTCTTCAGTCAATCTATATTGCATAATTAGACACCTGTTAGGGATTATGTCTATGGTTACACATAGTATGTGACTAGTTGCATCAATATTGTAACATTACATTTGTGGTCTTAGTATTGTCTGCAAAATGACAAATGCTAATACATTTGAGCAACACTTACAAACAAGTAGAGAATGAACTCAATATTCTTAGCCTTCCTCGTGAATTTCAGTTCCGTTTGCTAAGGCACTGACTACTCTATCGATTGCGGGATCATTTAGAAACATAGTAAATGCTACAACCACGGCTCCTGGTACACGTTTGCGCACCATTTTCGATAGTCCCTTATGACAGATAATCATTTTTGCGTCTTCAGGCACTAACCGCGCGGGTTTATGGATTACTTTGTAACCCTCTACGTTTGCTTTTTGCATCTTTTTCTTAGTTTGGTTAACGACTATCAAACTGGAACCGACTCCAGCTTCACATACTATTATTATGGTACTGACTTCATCGGGGTGTATTGTGGCTGCCATTTCTAGTTTCCTCCAAATTGCACCATCTTCATTAATTTTATAAGGGGTCTAGCGATATTCATTGCCAGACCCCTTATCTTTTTCATATCAAACCCTTATAACGGGTGATACATATTCATCATTAAGAAGTATTGTCCTGATTTCGACAATCCACTCTAGTGAATTATCCTAATCCAGGTATACCAAGCGATTCTTCTTCTCCGTCATCATCATCTTCACCGACGTCTTTGGCTGGATAGGCACGTAGTAACATGCTTCCGACCAAGAAGGCTGCCACAACTGCTAGGAACACTCCACCAAATACTGCAAAGTGTCCTCCTGGTGGAGTCATTGCTAGATAGGCAAAGATCGATCCTGGTGAAGGAACTGCTACCAAGCCAGCATTAAAGATCACGAACCATGTGTCGGCAACAATACCACCGGCGTACATGGCTATAATCATTATTGGGTGTGCCAACACGTAAGGGAAGTAAATCTCGTGAATGCCACCAAAAAAGTGGATGATTATAGCTCCAGGAGCTGATTGTTTCAGCAAACCTTTACCAGCAACCCAATAAGCCAGCAACATACCCAATCCGGGACCCGGATTACTTTCGAGTAAGAAATGGATTGCTTTACCACTTTCTTTAGCAGCTGCTGCACCTAATGGTGCTAACACTCCTAAGTTAAGAGCGTTATTGAGGAATAGAACCTTGGCAGGTTCAACCACTAGATCTACCAGCGGCAATAGACCTGAAGCAATTAACCCGGAAACTGCACCTCCGAGAACGTCACTGATCGCTTGTACGAAAGGACCGATAGCAACCTGCGCCAACATAGTGAGAACTAAACCTGAGATTCCCAATGCAAAGTTGTTGATCAGCAGTTCGAATCCAATCGGAACTCTGGGTTCAAGTGCTGCATCTATTCTCTTCAGGACCTGAGCTGCTATTGGGCCTGCAATCATACCGCCTAGGAATTGTGGAATTTCTGAGCCAACAATGGTTCCCATTGTAGCTACTGCTCCAATGATACCACCACGCTGTCCGTGGATCATCCTACCACCTGTGTATCCAATAAGTATTGGTAACAGGTTGAGTATCATTGGTCCTACTTGTTGGACGTATGTCTCGTTAGGCACCCATCCGGTTGGAATAAACAGGGCAGTCAACAATCCCCAAGCAATAAAAGCTCCTATGTTTGGAACTACCATACCTGCGGCAAAACCACCCCAGCTTTGTATTCTAGCTAACATAACTGAATCTCCTCTTATCTTTATATATTACTGACATTATATTTAGACTAATAAAAGGCGAACAGAATAAAGTTTATATGACAAGTGTTGTCCTATTTTCGTATTATTTACCTCCTTAATTGTTGTTTATTTATGAAGTCAAAGGCTGATACACAAGCCCAAATGAATGCAAGTTGGCAACAAGTTGTCAACTATAAGTGACTTTTGTAGTACATCAGCCTCTAGTTAGTATATTACAACACTTGATTTAGGCGTTAGTTTCGTGAGGCAAATTTTTGTTCAGGTGGCTGACTAATAAGTTGTTAGATGAAGTGCAAGATATGTCTGTGGCGCGTTTTTAATCTAATGTTCGCTTATTGATTTGCTCTCCAAACAATTTTGCCCTCGACTATTGTAAGCAACGGCCTATAGTGTTCGTCTAGAACTACTATGTCTGCATCGTATCCAGGAAGTAATTGGCCTTTACTAGTACCTATTCCTATAGATTGAGCCGGCACCATGCTAGTGCATTGGCTAGCTTCCAATATGTTTAGGTCTAACAGATCGATTAAATTGCGAAAGCCTGTGTCAATGAGGGTATGCGAACCGGCCAGAGTACCGTCAGCAAGTCGGATTGTTTTACCATCTATATATATGTCCTGACCTGCCCAATTGTATTTGCCAGATGGAAGTTCTGCAAAAGGCGCAGCATCGGAGATGAGACATACTTTTGATATTCCTTTAGCATTTAACAATACTTGCATGGCTCCAGGATGAACATGATGTCCGTCACAGATTAATTGGGCAATAATGGAAGGGCAAGCCAGTACTGCTCCAGTTACACCAGGATCTCTATGATGTAGATGACTCATTGCATTAAATGTATGCGTTGCTTGACTAAGACCCAAATCAATTGCTTCTTTAGCCAGCTCGTATGATGCATTTGAATGTCCTATGATTGGTACGATATTATGATCAAGTAGATATGGAATAACATCCATGGCCGTTCCTTCTTCTGGAGCAAATGTGAGCATGCGGACTAAACCATTTGTAATATTTTGAAGCCAATCTACTTCATGAGTAGTAAGAGGTGAGAACCATTTGGGATTGGCCATGCCAGGACGTTCAGGAGACAGGTGTGGTCCTTCAACGTGAATTCCAAGACAGCGAGCTCCTACTGGTGGGTCAGACAGTACGGTAGCCATGTGTGATATAAGCGAATTTATTTCTTCTTTGGGTCGGGTCATGGTCGTTGCCATGAAACTCGTTACACCGTATTCAGGAAGATGTTTGATGACCTTATCTAAATTAGGACCCATGCAATCATAGCCTAGTAGTCCGTGAATATGGATATCAATAAATCCAGGTAGCACCCAGCAGCCACTTATGTCCAATACATTTGAAGTTTTGGGTACCTTAAATTCCGATTTGTTCTGAATAAGCTCAATAGATTTGTTGTTAATGACTAACACTCCTGTATCAAACACTTTGTCAGGAGTGCATATTTTTCCTCCTACTAATATGGTACTCATTTATTTTCTCTAAATGTGTTGGTCAATTTGATATGATCTTCAGCAAATCTACTCTAGTATAATCCCATTTATGTTTTTTCGTCATCGCGCTACTAGAATCTTAGGATTGCTCGCAATATTATCGTTACCCGCTGTATTTCCTTTTTTGCGAGATCAAGTTCCTCGGACAAATGACTTAGCCAGTCATGTGTATAGAGCCTTTGAGCTAGAGCAATTATTACGTGCAGGAGTTATTTTTCCGCGTTGGGGACCACACCTAGTGCATGGATATGGATATCCGGTGTTCAATTATTTTCCGTATCTGTCTCACTATCTAATTACTATTACTCATATCGCCTCAGGGTTGGATTTTCTGTGGTCTTATCGAATTGTTACAGCTGTGGTTACTCTAATAACTGCATGGGGCACATTTCTTTTCGGCAGAGACTTATTTCAGGATGAAAGTGCTGGCGTCTTAGCTGCAGTCGGATTTGTTTACAGCCCGTATTTGTTGATGACTGCAAATGTGCGTGGTGGTCTACCTGAATCATTGGCATTAGCTGCGCTATCTTTTGGTTTGTGGACATGGTCGCGTGTGGCTCGTGGTGAGCGCAGATTTGTGATGTGGGCAGGTTTGACATATGCCATATTGATTGTTTCGCACAATGGGTCTGCAGTGCAGCTATCCCCTATATTATTTGTATATGCGCTATGGCGTGGTCGTGCACAGATCCGATTAGCTATTTATGAGATTGCCATAGCAGCGATAATAGGTGTTGGTCTAACTGCATTTTATTGGTTGCCGGCTTTGGTGGAACTACAGTATGTTCAGGTAGCGTCGGGTTATGCTTCAACTGGTATTGTATATCATCAAAACTTTACTCCTGTCAGTGGATTGTTCAAGTATCCTTCTCTGCCTATTGATAGCGATTTGTTAAATCCTATAGTATCTAGCCCATTGTCTATAGTTACTCTGATGTTTGCTGGACTAACTATCTGGCGTGCACGATTGGTTGGTAGTAAACATTTCTCAGAACTAATATTGTTATTAGTGTTAAGCTTGTCAGCATTATTCTTGATATTGCCCCAGTCTCGTTTGTTATGGGATCAACTACCGCTTCTACAACTTACTTTATGGCCTTGGCGATTCATTGGACCAGCATCTCTAATGATTGCTGTATTAGCTGCAGGACTCATATCTACCATATTAAAGAACAGGACAATGTTTCTAATGATTGGTGTTTTTGCTGTTATGTTGAATGGTTTGCCATGGCTGTATCCGCCGCGGGAGGTCTTGGTACCACCAACAAATGTTGCAGACTTGACGCGTTTTGAGATGCCGCCTTGGCTTATTGGTACGTCGACAACTGCAGAGTATTTACCACAATGGGTACAACAATTGCCTGACACTCATGAGCAGCAGGATGTGTTACTGACGAACTCAGATCCGGATCGATTGGACAGGCGACTTCTACCATCTGGGCTGAAAGCGCAGCATGTTACAAACGAAATCTTAAGCGATACTTATAGAATCATTACAGCCGACACTTCAGAATTAACCTTTAAGCACTTTTACTTTCCAGGTTGGCGTGCCTGGATTGACAACAATCCTGTACCAATTGTTGTTTCACAACCGCATGGTTTGATTAAAGTGACTGTTCCATCAGGCGATCATATGCTTATGTTAGCTTTTGACACTACAAGTGTACGGTATTGGTCTGGTATGCTTAGTTTAGTATCATTGATTGTAGTAATTGTGTTTGGATTTGGTTGGTCGACATCCCAAACTGGGATTTCTCCGAGTGTAGTGAGCGAAAAGCGTCTTGCTATATTCGCAACTTTGGCCGTATCTATTTTTGTCCTTTCCGTTATTTTTGAAAATCCTGTACGCAAACATGGTCTTGCAAACGATAATGGACCATTACATATGCAGAAGTCATTAGATATAGATTTTGGCGGTGAGCTGTATTTACATGGCTATTCATTGAGCGAAGATTCTATAGCTGCAGATGACATTGTTGAGCTAGATCTATTTTGGCAAGCTCAGCGCAGTATTGGAGTAGTGTATGGTTTTAATGTTCGTCTACGTGATTCGTACGGTCGTTTGTGGAACACATCGGAGATAGTACGTCCTCAAGGTTGGCGTTTTATGCCAGGTACAGATTTCTGGCCGCCGGACAAATATGTTATTGACAAGTATGCTGTGCAGCCATTGTCAGGCACTCCTCCTGGCACATATCATCTAGAAGTTATTGCGTTTCGTCGGGATACGCTAGAAGTATTGAATGTAAGTACAATAGGAACGTTACAAATTATTAGCGCGGACAAAAGTTCGTTTACAGATGTTGAGCCATTGGCTGTTTTCGGAGATGATGGGTGGTTGCTGCGAGATTTTCTGATAGATAGAACTGAGGCTGTATCAGGTGAAATTGTTGGAATACAGGCTGTATGGAGTAGTCTGACATCTAGTAGCGAACCATATAAAGCACGCTTAAGTATATTAGATGTTGATAGAAAAGAGTGCGCTTCATTTGAGTTTCTGATAGGAGGTGATTATCCACCAAATGTATGGAAGTCAGGTGAAGCAGTAAGGGACCAATATATTACACAGGTTCCAGCAGATCTACCTAGTGGTCAATACATTTGGCAACTCAAGTTGATAGATACAGAAGGTCATGTATTAGGGGAGTATGACCATACTGAATTGTTGCGTGTTAATGCACCGGAAAGG
>CAWWAV010000045.1:0-7221 GCA_963934935.1 uncultured Anaerolineales bacterium | reverse complement strand
GCTAACAGTAGTCCAATCAGATTTTTGCGTTTATATAAAATTGATGCTTTCACAACAAATGTTCGGAATCCAGTCACTTAAGACTATCAATTATGTTGAGTGCTACCACGCTCCAATCCCACCAAGAACCGTGCTAGATTGTCGAGATCATCCAAAATATATCCAGCGCCGCGAGCAACACATGTTAATGGATCTTCAGCTACCCAGCATTCCATATTGATTTCACCTTGCATCCTTTCCGACAAACCTTGAAGCTGCGACACTCCACCAGCCAAACAAACTCCTGATTCCATTAAATCAGCGATGATCTCTGGAGGCGTTTCATCAATTGCCTCCTTTACTAAATTAACAAGCGTACGTGTAGACTCTGCTAGAGCTCCCCTTATCTCTATAGACGATACTTCTACAGAATCAGGAAGACCAGTCACTAGATTTCGGCCCCTAAGAACAGCTACCTTTTCTTCTGACAAAGAATGAGCAGACCCCACATCTATTTTCACTCTTTCAGCCATTCGTTCCCCAATAGCTAGGTTATATTTTGTGCGAGCATATTGAATAATGTCTTCATCCATCTCATCACCTGCAACTCGCAGGGATCGACTGAGCACTACACCACCCATTGAAAATACAGCAATCTCAGTTGTTCCTCCACCAATATCTAGAACCATCGAACCACGAGCCTCACCAATCGGCAATCCAGCACCTATAGCGGCCGCCATTGGCTCTTCGATCAAATAAGCAGCTCGCGCTCCCGCTGCTAGAGTAGCATCATACACAGCACGTTTCTCAACTTCTGTCACACCACTTGGTATACCTACTACTACACGAGGACGAGGAATAGGCACATAACTTTGCTCATGGGCCTTATCAATAAAATAGCGGAGCATAGCTTCCGTAATCTCAAATTCAGAAATTACGCCATCTCGGAGAGGACGCACTGCCATAATATTTGTAGGCGTACGTCCAACAAGTTCTTTGGCTTCCGAACCTATAGCAAGTGGACGACGTGTCTTTTTGTCCACTGCCACCCAGGATGGTTCATTTATTACTATGCCCTTGCCACGTACATATACAAGTGTATTGGCTGTACCAAGGTCAATACCAATATCCAGGGAAAACAAGCCTAGAAACCAATTTAATGGGCTAAATGCCAATAGATATATCTCCTAATTGAACTCTGAGTGCTACGAAGCGCGATTATACCACGCAGAAGGTCTCCTAATATGCTAGTAAACACACATGCTATAATCTCACAAATGGAGCTTTTTGGCATATTACAAGAATTTAGGGATAAAATATGTCCTGATTTGTGGAATGATGGGCTAGTAATTGGAGTTTCTGGTGGTCCAGATAGCCTTGCACTATTACACATACTTAGCAAATTTTCTAAACTACCATCACAAACGATAGTCGCTCATTTAGACCATAAGTTGCGTAATGATTCATCAAAAGATGGACAATTTGTTGCTCAAATTGCCCAAAGTTGGGGATTTCGTTCAGTTGTCGACAGTCAAAATATAGAAAAAATAGCATCTAAGCACAAATTGTCCCTAGAAGATGCAGGAAGACAAGCACGATATACCCTATTCAAAAGATTAGCAGACAAGCACAACATTAAACTAATTCTAGTGGGACATAATGCTGACGATCAAGTAGAGACGATACTTATGAAGTTTGTGCGAGGAACTGGTATTTCTGGTTTAAGTGGCATGAGCCCCATAACACCGATTGTTCCAAGCATGCTAACAATTTCAACTTATAAGGATTCTGAAATATTCATAGGGCGTCCATTGCTTTCTGTTCCACGTCAAGACATACAAGACTACTGCCGAGACAACAATCTGGACCCTATTCAAGACCCAAGCAATAATGACAAACGGTACTTGCGCAACCGCATACGTCATGAAATTGTTCCAATTCTAAAGGACATAAACCCTAACATTCATCAAACTACTAGCCATACTTCCACTGTGTTAAAACATAATCAACGAGTGTTACAACAAGCAAATAGAACAGCTTGGAATAACATTGTTACATATGTTGATAATCAGAAGATTGTTCTTAACCGCTTAATGTTCGGCCAGGCTCTTGTAGGTACACAGTTAGCAATATTAAGATTAGCAATCAAACGACTTAGACCAAAATTGCGAACCATAGATTTTGATCCGATTGCTAATGCATCGGAATTCTCAAAAACGGGAGATGTGCGTCAAGAATGTTCTTTACCGGGCAATCTGGTTATGAAGATTGATTATAAACATCTTATAATTGTTGAAGCCGGCATGACACCATATAGTCAGACTGACTCACCATTTCTTGCAAGTGGAGAAGCAATTTCAATCCAAGCTCCAGGTTCCATAACACTTGAAACATGCGGTTGGAGACTCTTAGTAGACTTTCCCGACAATATAGGCTGGAAATCAATCTACAACAATACAGATCGCTGGAAGGTATATATTGACGGAGACAAATTAGAGGATCAGACTCTACAACTCCGATCCCGTCAACCTGGAGACCGATTCCAACCACTTGGCATGCATGGGAAAAGCCAATCTCTGGCAAATTACATGACTAATGCTCGGGTTCCGTTTGAGCTAAGAAATAGCATACCTCTACTAGTGAGTGGTGAACGAATACTATGGATCGCTGGTTGGAGATTGGATCAACGTGCAGGCATAAGCAAAACCACTCAAAATATAATGCGTGTGCGAATGACTGACGCACAATAATTGTCAAACAGATGACTAAAACCAATTTACTATCAGTGTTTACAACTTATTTATTGATGTTCGCAATTATAATTACGGGATGCAACAGTAGAACGAACCACCATTCCACATTACGTCTCGCAACTACTACTAGTACCGAAAATTCGGGTTTGTTGCAGCACATACTACCTGAATTTGAAAAACAATTAGATGTAACTGTAGAAGTCATAGCAGTAGGAACAGGTCAGGCAATTGCTCTCGGAAAATCAGGAGATGCAGACATACTTCTCGTACATGCCCCAGATGTAGAAAGTCGTTTTATAGCTGAAGGACATGGTACACACCGGCAGAATGTTATGTATAACGATTTTATCATCGTAGGACCTAAACACGATCCTGCTTCCATACAAGGGGTGAGCAGTGCGGTAGAAGCCATGACAACAATCTTTGAATCTAATGAGCCATGGGCATCACGCGGAGATGAGTCAGGTACCCACATGAAAGAAAATGCCTTGTGGTCGATAGCAGGAATAGAGCCTCTTGCTTCCGATGAGTGGTATTTTTCACTAGGTCAGGGAATGGGCGCCACTTTACAATATTCAAATGAAACAGATTCCTATACTTTGACAGATCGTGCCACCTATCTCACACAATCAGATATGCTTCCTTTTCTTAGAATAATGGTTGGAGGACAAAGCATCTCCAACAATCCGGATCACAATCTATATAATCCGTACAGTATCATTCCAGTAAATCCATCAAAAAGTGTTCTAGTAAATCACAAGTTGTCCTTACAATTTGTCGATTGGTTTCTGAGTGCCAAAACACAGAACAGTATCGGCAATTTCAGACTATCACAACTTGGTCAGCCGATATTTTATCCATTTGTGAGATAATCTCGTACATTACTGACTAAATATATAAGTTGCATGTCAATAATCACGGTGCTTAACTAATAACATGGTTGGCAATTCTATTTAATATAATGCTCACATTAATTGAAGCTCTAAACGAGGCGGTAGATTTGATCATTACATTAGATCAACGTTTAATCGATATTGCCTTACTTACCCTGAAAATCACACTTTCATCACTAGCATTAAGCACAATCATCGGTATGCCCATTGGCACTATGCTAGGTTTAGCAGGAAGGATACCTGCTAGAGGACTAATAATGGCACTCCTATACACAGGAATGGGACTACCGCCTGTTGTTATAGGTTTATTGGTGTTCATACTCCTTTCTAGATCTGGTCCCTTTGGATATCTCGAATGGTTGTTCTCTCCAAAAGCCATGATTCTCGCTCAAACAATCATAGCTTTACCACTGATAATCGGTTTGACAATGGCTGCCGTGGGAAGTGTGCATCCAGCTCTTTCACAACAATTACGAGCACTTGGAGCCACAAGATGGCAGAGTGCTAAAACTATTGTCGGAGAGACAAAACATGGCATGTTGGCCGCTGTTGCTGCCACATATGGACGAATAGTGGCTGAAGTTGGAGCAGTACTGCTAGTCGGAGGGAACATAGAGACGAAAACTCGCGTCATAACAACTGCTATAGTCCTTGAAACTCGCAAGGGAGCTTTCGCTTTAGCACTAGGATTAGGTCTTATTCTTCTATCACTGACATTCACTGCCAATATAATATTGCTTCGATTCGGAAATTGGAATGATAGCAAAAAATAAGAAACACTCTCTCTACCATATTGAAAATCTACAAAAACAGTATGATACGCGTACTGTCCTCAAAATTGACTCTTTGTCAATATATCGAGGCGAAATAATAGCAATCATAGGCCCAAGTGGTTCGGGTAAATCTACTCTATTACGTCTACTAAATTTTCTTGAACAGCCCACTGAGGGCAAGATATACTTTGATGGAACGCTAGTTGAAGATATGCCTCGAATAGAAACCCGCAGAGAAGTTACAACTGTATTTCAAAACCCTCAATTGTTGAACAGATCTGTTAGAGATAATGTGGAATTTGGTCTAAAAATACGAGGAAAACTCACTAGTCGCAAACAAGTCATGTATGCCTTAGAGCGTGTAGGGCTTGCAGGATTGGAGCATAGTAGTGCATCCTCGCTCTCAGGAGGTGAACTCCAACGCGTTGCCCTAGCAAGAGCCCTAATACTCAACACAGAAGCTTTACTACTGGATGAACCTACCTCTAATCTTGACCCATATAACACGAGCCTGCTCGAATCATTAATAACCGAACATCACCAAATACACAAATCCACGATCGTCTTAGTGACTCATAATTTATTTCAAGCACGAAGGTTAGCCCAACGTTGTGCATTACTATTGGATGGACAATTAGTCGAGGTTGCGCCTACTAATACCTTCTTTGATGCAGCTCACGATGCACGTGTGTCAGCATTTGTGAATGGTGACATGATCTACTAACTGGTACTGGTGGTGTTTCAAGTTGACCACTTCTGCAACGAAATTTAGGTTGGTGCAATTCAAGCAGTTATGCCAACAATTTCCGTATTTTACGTCTTACCTCTCCCCACTGAACTTTAGAGAGGCCAAGCTTGCGCCTAAGCTTTTCCGGATCCATACCATCACGAAAATCACGCAATGCACATGTCCACCTAAGCATTTCAAATGAAATATGCTTACTCAAACCTGCACTATTGCTGATGTCCTCCAAACGATATTCTAGAAGACGTACAGACCACGGGAATACCCTTTCATTGACATCGTAATGCTCACAATATTTAGTGTAATCCTGTACCCAACCTGGATCTAACTCAACTCTACGTTCTTTATGTATATGCCGTTTATCAGAGTATCTAACATAAAGATAAGGTTGATCAGGATCTTCAAGAACCATGTGATTAGGCACCAGACGGACAGTTTCACCTTTGCGCAAACCAGTATGCATTAGAAACGTAAACAAAATGTACGGGCGCATATCGGCATTTTTTTTGCGTTTCCTTAGTTTCTCTGCAGCATGTTGTGCCTGAGAAATTTCGAGCTCAGTTAGAACAACTGGCAAGGGGCTACGGACGGAGACATTGACCACTGCATCAGCTGGATCCACTACAAGTCCAGATACAGGAGTCAACCATCGAAAGAATGACTTCAGAGATGTTATGCGACGATCCAATGTTTTTGTCGAACATGGTATACGACGCTGATGTCTCATCCACTCTAAGTAATCGTTCAATATCTTAGTGGTGAATTCACCTACAGCTGCACCGGCACCAGCATACTCCGCCAATAGTCTAATATCAATCCTATAATTTTTTAAAGTATTCTCTGATAGTCCTGCACGACGTCGACTTTGCAGCCACACCTCTAAAGCAGCCGATACTGATGTGTCTGGGGTGAGCAAATCAGCTGCTGGTAAAGCATCCACGGTACTCTGAACAGTAGCTGAAGGTATATATTCTTCATCCCTCAACTGACTTTTATTATTGTAATCGAACAGGGAAAGCTGTTTGTTCATTATCTAATTTTTGTTCATTATCTAATTATTGTTGACTGCAATCAAGATAGCACCAAAAACAAAACCTCGCAAGCTGATTACAGTACTTTTCATTTTTTGGACAATTTGTCAGTTTTACCTAACCAACTTAATTCTGCCCCAAGTACTGGGGTCTGACAGATCGCGAGCAGCAGAGTTAGATACCATGCTTTCTTGGACAGCTACACCCTCAGAATCATTGTCGCTTACAGAAATCACAAATCCATATTCATCACCACTAGTAGCACTCACGCCCAAAATAGTCCACGGTAATGCTGCTTCAATTAGATAACCTCCTTCATTACTTCGAGACTCAATCTTTGCGTTTGTAATAGTACCACTCTGGACTACTGGATACCACCGATACACTTGGGTCATCACTGAATCATCTGAAAAACTACCAGGTGATAGACCAATCTGATAATCATCACTATTAAGTTGTGTAACCCAAGCATCATTGTCGATGTCTCTGTCAAACAGAATCTCTACACTATCTCCCTTGAAAATTGTCTCCCCAACTTCAGTCTGAACATGAACATCGTCTCGTACCTCAATAGCAATATATAAATATAAATCGTCCCAAGCAATTCCATAGGTGGCGCTCAGATCAATATTATTGTTCCAAACACTTGATCCATATACAACTTGATCAGCTACAAACGACAATGTACCCCAATCACTGAGATTGCCATCAACAATTAGATTATCTGGTGACATCCTCACAATCAAGCCATCGAAATCTTCGCCAAGATCAATTGGGAGATAGATGTATTGTCCAGAATACAAAGTAAAATCAGAAAGACAATTAGCTTCTACTATATCTGCTATCTCAATGCCCCTCTGTACAGCGAGACTACTTAATGTGTCCCCGTACTTCACTTTATATTCTACCCAATCATCGACATCAGAATTACACTCTGTCGGATCTGTAGCGGTTGTAGGAGCAATAGTGGCCGTGGCTGTGGCCATGGCTGTGTACGTGGCTGTGGCTGTGTACGTGGCTGTGGCTGTGTACGTGGCTGTGGCTGTA
>CAWWAV010000044.1:0-7276 GCA_963934935.1 uncultured Anaerolineales bacterium | reverse complement strand
CCAATCATATTCAAAATAGCTACTGACCAAATGATCTCACCACCATGGATCGCTCCCTGCAACAATAACGTTGGTCCCGGCTCAGCTCCAGCAAAAACATGTACCGGTACGTCAGGACCTAATCCGGACCTAGATTTAGCAACCTCTAAGTATCCAAAAGCATGTTCGCCGGGCTTAGCCTCTATATTACCTACTTTCATTGTTCGGTCTCCTTTCTTTTAGTTTTTCTTCACTACCAATCAATATTATCAATATGAAAAACTGTACAATACATAATAACAACTGACTATCAAATTAGTTACTTGTTATTCACTTGGCTTGGTACCAAGATGCTTATCAAACCAACCAGAAATTCTGCGCAAGCGTTCAATACGATTGCCAGGACGACCCCCACGTGACAAACCATGATTCTCGCCCTCAAATATTACCATCTCAACCTCACGACCCATCCAACGTAACACCGCAAACAACTGCTCCGCCTGTTCAAGCGGACAACGATGGTCTTCATCACTGTGAACAATTAGAAGTGGTGTGTGCATATCCTCTGCATAAGCAATAGGAGATTGGCTCCAAACTTGTTCTAGATTACTCCAAGGATCTTCTCCTGTTTCGTTACTAGTACATTCAGGACCAATATCTGAGGTTCCAAAAAAGCTAATATTGTTAGCAATAGAACGTTGTGCCACAGCAGCTGCGAACCGGTCATTATGCCCAACAATCCAGTTGGTCATAAATCCACCACAACTACCGCCAGTTACCCCCATACGATTCTCGTCCACATAACCACGGGCGATTAATTCATCAACCCCCACCATCGTCTGCTCGTAATTCCTGTCGCCCTGTTTTCCTTCACTAGCCACTGTCCAAGCCTGGCCATAACCAGCCGTAGTACCGATTTCGTTAAAATACGCAACCAGATAACCAGCATTGGCTAAACTTTGAAACTCATGATTGAAATCCCAGGAAAACATAGAACAATGTACATATAACACAAGTGGGTATTTGCGTTTTTCATCAAATCCAGGAGGCTTCATCAGCCAAGCATGTACTTTCTCTCCTTGCCCAGCATCAAACCAATACATCTCTGGAGTAGCCAGCCAATGATCTCGCAACCATGGGTTTAGATCAGTCAAACAACTACTTTTACCTTGCTCCCATATATATATATCACCAGGACTAGATGGATCTGCTAAACCGTAAGCTACATTACCACCTACAGCAGGACTGTACTCAAAAACCACTTGCTCGCCCTTGATCAACAACTCTTTCTTACCTTTAACATCAATACGATAAAGGTTTGTTGCGGCTTGCTCTGTCAACAGAAAATAAATCCAAGGATCTCCACTAGCCCACTTAAGCGTCACATTGGTCAAGCTTGGCCGCTGATCAGCCACTCCATAGTTGCCAACCTCTTGATCCAATCCAGGCGCAAGTTCGTGTGCTGTTTGTTTCTCCACATCTGCTAAATATGGGGTCATGAAAATCCTACGGTTAGTAGGAGCAGGATGCGTATGCCCAGCAAAGGCAATATATTTATCGTCTTCACCCCAGACTGGACTATGACATGTACCAACCCAATCTGGCAAAAGCCTGAAAGGTGCCCCGCCAGGATGGTCACAAATAAATATCTGACCTTGCCCAAGTTCTGTATTTTGCTCACGGGCAACACCAATAAACGCTATACGCTCCCCCTTATTGCTCCATTTTGGCTCTACATAATCACACTCACTATGAGTAATTTGACGCAGTGCACCAGAATTCAATTCCAAGACCCAGATCTGCAAAAACCGATCATGTACCCAACCTACACCATCTTGCTTGTAACGTAGTCGCCTTACAACTTTAATGGTTGGTTTAGGTACGCCATTGCGCGGACCTCTATCATCTGGATTAGCTACAGGAGTCCAACGTACTCCAACAAGCCGCTCCCCACCAGCTGACCAATCCAAACTGGACAAAGGCTCTCCATCAACCTCGAAAATCTCTTCCTCTTCAGTTTCAACAGAATATATATGCACTGCACTGCCTACCACGTCAGCTTCCACAGAGCGCCAAGAGTACGCTAAACGATTGCCATCTTTGCTCCATGCTATTGCTGAAGCTACACCAACCTCAGGCGTAAGACACTTGCCCTCGGAGCTGTTAACACTTCTAAGGTAGACACGTGAGATATAACCATTAGTATCTGAATGTGGTTGTTTTACTGTGTAGGCTACTGTTTGACCATTCGGACTAAGGGTTATTTCATCTGCCCAAGAAAATTTGAGCAAGTCCTCTGCAATCAACCCGCGCTGTACACTACCGTATTTGCTGTTCGCAATATCCATAATCTAATACCAATAATATCCTAATCAATCCTCAGGATAATCCCAACTGTGTGCATGGGGCTGTGAATGATTCAAACCTAACAACTGACTATCAAATTAGTTACTTGTTATTCACTTGGCTTGGTACCAAGATGCTTATCAAACCAACCAGAAATTCTGCGCAAGCGTTCAATACGATTGCCAGGACGACCCCCACGTGACAAACCATGATTCTCGCCCTCAAATATTACCATCTCAACCTCACGACCCATCCAACGTAACACCGCAAACAACTGCTCCGCCTGTTCAAGCGGACAACGATGGTCTTCATCACTGTGAACAATTAGAAGTGGTGTGTGCATATCCTCTGCATAAGCAATAGGAGATTGGCTCCAAACTTGTTCTAGATTACTCCAAGGATCTTCTCCTGTTTCGTTACTAGTACATTCAGGACCAATATCTGAGGTTCCAAAAAAGCTAATATTGTTAGCAATAGAACGTTGTGCCACAGCAGCTGCGAACCGGTCATTATGCCCAACAATCCAGTTGGTCATAAATCCACCACAACTACCGCCAGTTACCCCCATACGATTCTCGTCCACATAACCACGGGCGATTAATTCATCAACCCCCACCATCGTCTGCTCGTAATTCCTGTCGCCCTGTTTTCCTTCACTAGCCACTGTCCAAGCCTGGCCATAACCAGCCGTAGTACCGATTTCGTTAAAATACGCAACCAGATAACCAGCATTGGCTAAACTTTGAAACTCATGATTGAAATCCCAGGAAAACATAGAACAATGTACATATAACACAAGTGGGTATTTGCGTTTTTCATCAAATCCAGGAGGCTTCATCAGCCAAGCATGTACTTTCTCTCCTTGCCCAGCATCAAACCAATACATCTCTGGAGTAGCCAGCCAATGATCTCGCAACCATGGGTTTAGATCAGTCAAACAACTACTTTTACCTTGCTCCCATATATATATATCACCAGGACTAGATGGATCTGCTAAACCGTAAGCTACATTACCACCTACAGCAGGACTGTACTCAAAAACCACTTGCTCGCCCTTGATCAACAACTCTTTCTTACCTTTAACATCAATACGATAAAGGTTTGTTGCGGCTTGCTCTGTCAACAGAAAATAAATCCAAGGATCTCCACTAGCCCACTTAAGCGTCACATTGGTCAAGCTTGGCCGCTGATCAGCCACTCCATAGTTGCCAACCTCTTGATCCAATCCAGGCGCAAGTTCGTGTGCTGTTTGTTTCTCCACATCTGCTAAATATGGGGTCATGAAAATCCTACGGTTAGTAGGAGCAGGATGCGTATGCCCAGCAAAGGCAATATATTTATCGTCTTCACCCCAGACTGGACTATGACATGTACCAACCCAATCTGGCAAAAGCCTGAAAGGTGCCCCGCCAGGATGGTCACAAATAAATATCTGACCTTGCCCAAGTTCTGTATTTTGCTCACGGGCAACACCAATAAACGCTATACGCTCCCCCTTATTGCTCCATTTTGGCTCTACATAATCACACTCACTATGAGTAATTTGACGCAGTGCACCAGAATTCAATTCCAAGACCCAGATCTGCAAAAACCGATCATGTACCCAACCTACACCATCTTGCTTGTAACGTAGTCGCCTTACAACTTTAATGGTTGGTTTAGGTACGCCATTGCGCGGACCTCTATCATCTGGATTAGCTACAGGAGTCCAACGTACTCCAACAAGCCGCTCCCCACCAGCTGACCAATCCAAACTGGACAAAGGCTCTCCATCAACCTCGAAAATCTCTTCCTCTTCAGTTTCAACAGAATATATATGCACTGCACTGCCTACCACGTCAGCTTCCACAGAGCGCCAAGAGTACGCTAAACGATTGCCATCTTTGCTCCATGCTATTGCTGAAGCTACACCAACCTCAGGCGTAAGACACTTGCCCTCGGAGCTGTTAACACTTCTAAGGTAGACACGTGAGATATAACCATTAGTATCTGAATGTGGTTGTTTTACTGTGTAGGCTACTGTTTGACCATTCGGACTAAGGGTTATTTCATCTGCCCAAGAAAATTTGAGCAAGTCCTCTGCAATCAACCCGCGCTGTACACTACCGTATTTGCTGTTCGCAATATCCATAATCTAATACC
This sequence comes from uncultured Anaerolineales bacterium, assembly GCA_963934935.1. Classification (GTDB taxonomy): domain Bacteria; phylum Chloroflexota; class Anaerolineae; order Anaerolineales; family UBA11657; genus UBA11657. The sequence continues at coordinate 2,809 of CAWWAV010000044.1, read as the reverse complement.
AATAATATCCTAATCAATCTTCAGGGTAATCCCAACTGTGTGCATGGGGCTGAATTAACTCAATAGTAAAACCGACTCCGTCATCTGGATAAACAAACGCTTCATATCCATCGTTAGCATCAAAAATCTTGTCTTGATAGATAGGTATATTGTTTTCGTTTAGATATCTAATGTCATCCTCTATCGTATTCGTCTGTAAGGCAAGATGTTCCAACTCTTGCCCACGCTCTTGAAGAAATTTGTTGACACGAGATTCAGGGTTCCAGTTCTGCACAATGTGCAACCAACATTCGTTTCCCAGCAAAACTCGTGCATCAAGCTGCATACCTTGCCCTTGATCATCACGAAAATCACGAGCAGGTAATCCAAACAGATTCTCGAATCTTTCACATGCTGACTTTAAGTCATCAACACCAACGCCTATATGATGAAGTCGAAGCAAACCCATTGTATCGCTTATAGCTTCTTGGCCTACATCCTCAGGATAAGTCCAACTTGTAGCATGAGGTTGAATCAATTCAATAGTAAAACCAATCCCATCGTCAGGATATACAAAAGCCTCATACCCATCATTGGCATCGAAAATCTTGTCTTGAAAAATGGGCACTCCCATATCACGAATGCGTTGCACATCAGACTCTATGTCATCAGTTTCCAAAGCTATATGCTCAAGCCCTTCACCAACATTTTCCACGAATTGATAAACTCTTGAGTTAGGGTCCCAATTATGCACAATATGAATCCAACAATCATTTCCAAGTAAAATCCGAGAATCATGCTGCATACCTTTACCCTGATCGTCACGGAAATCACGAGCCTTTAAACCATATGTTTTTTCGAATTTGTTGAGAGTGCCTTGAAAATCTTTTACCGCAATGCCAATATGCTGAACACGAACAATTGTCATACTACTAATCTCCTATTAATTACTATACGAATTCACAAGTACAATTTATATATTACGCATATGTTGTCTGACTGAACTGCAGAGACACACTAATTCTACCACCAGCAAAAATTTGTCTCTGGAAGCTAATGATCTGGAGTAGATAATCTGCCGTAATGCTTTATAAAATGGAGGTAGCTGCAATAAATAAAGCCCGCCTTCAGCGGGCTTTATTTCCCTTCGCTATTCTACTGGTACATTCATTGCGTCCCAATCGGATTTGCTACAAAACTTCGTCACATTACGACCATCAGGAAGTTTTCCACGAAACGCATAACGAGTTCTTTCCGAACCATTCTTTGTAGTAGAAGTATAACTAGTCTTCTTTATCTGAGCCTCTTGGAGCGTAACCTTCTCGCGGTTCTTCACATCATAAAACTCTACTGACATTATACTGGCCTCCTTACCGGAAGTTTGGGATGATAGCAGCGGGCCTGCCATCATGTATTCATAAATGTATTGCGTTGCTCGAGGCCCTGCTCGAGACAGACTAATAAACTAATCGGTAAAACTACCATGATCTTACCGTACAACAGGTATTAGCACTATTCAGATTATACACTAAATGTTACTCAGTATGCATACTCAATACAACCAAAGAATAGCCTATATAATATGAGCACTTAAACTAAAAATCAAACTATTTTGTCATATCAATCGTACATAATAAGGCACGCAAATCAATCCAAATACAATGAGTAAACTTACTATAAGTAATAGTGTCGAAAATATTCGTAGACACATGCTAGAGCAGAAACTTCAATCTGAAATACTACTGCTAGATGGAGCAACTGGTACCGAGCTTGAGCGACGTGGAGTAGATATTAGTCTACCACTATGGTCTGCACGCGCTATCTTAGATGCCCCAGAGATACTTATGCAAATCCATCTGGATTACCTGCTCGCCGGAGCTAATATAATAACTGCAAACACGTTTCGAACACATCGCCACAACCTCGCCTCATCGGGAATGGATGACCAAGCTATGTCAATGACTCAGCAAGCAGTCGCAATAGCTCAAAAAGCAATCAGTCTTTCCAATAATACTTCTGCTTTTGTAGCTGGATCGATAGCTCCTTTAGGAGACAGCTACACACCTGAAAACACACTTTCTGAAAGGAAGCTGAATGAAGAGCATAGATTGATGTCAAATGTTCTTGTGTCTACTGGGGTAGATCTGCTATTAGTAGAAACAATGAGCACAATTCTCGAAGCAGTAATCGCTACAAGTGCCGCGATTTCCACTGGATGCCCCACTTTCATCAGTTTGGTATGTAACCGTGATGGATCACTATTATCAGGCGAGAGTCTACATGATGCTACAGCATCACTGTTACCATTAAATCCACATGCGATGCTCATTAATTGCACTTCAGCACCAGACGTACTTAGTCCACTACAAGCTCTTCGTAAATGCACAAATTTACCCATAGGTGCATATGCAAATGTGGGATACTTAAATGAGCAAAAAAACTGGGTGCAAACTATGGCTGTAAATCCAGATTGCTATGCTAAGCATGCCTTAAGTTGGAGCGCAGCAGGAGCTACACTAATTGGTGGATGCTGCGGCACCCAACCAGATCACATTGACACTCTCAGAAAGTTATTGTCCCTGTGACATGATCATACTAATTTTGATTTCGAAATTCTAAGGAGCTGATTCTCCTCAATATGTCATCTGTTAGCAAGACTACTTATGATGTGATCATCGTTGGTGGTGGAGCAATGGGATGCTCAATTGCCTACAATCTTATCAGATCCGACAATAACCTTGATATTGCAATCGTGGAGAAAGACCCAACCTACACAAAGGCGTCTACATTACTATCTGAAGGCAACATAAGGGTTCAATTTAATGTCAAA
>CAWWAV010000043.1:0-7322 GCA_963934935.1 uncultured Anaerolineales bacterium | reverse complement strand
CGCTCCATACTTTTTTATATTCTTTTGTTTGCTATTGCTACTCCAACTGCACTATATTTGAGCTGGTATGGGCTTGGTAACATGAATGAGTTGTGGACTGGTGTAGTTCTTTTGTTCTCAGCGGGTACATTCTTATATGTGGCTACTGTAGATTTTCTACCGAATATTCATGATCCAAGTACAGGTCGTGGGGTGTTGTTACAGATAGTAGTTGCTACAGTAATAATGCTTACTGTCGTTTTTCTACTTGATTTCTACGGATTAGCGGCTCATTCTCACTAGTATTTTCCGCTTTATTTTGTTATCAGAACGATTGCGAATACAGTTGCTGGAGGTATAATCTCAGCAACTGTATTCGCAATATATGTGTACATTTATTTGAAAAACTACTACCTTACATGTGCTAGCATTATTGCTTTTTGTCTGCTCACTTCCTGTCAAATTATATCTAATGGAGACAGCGATGATTTAATGGCTGACAATATTAGTAAAGAGGAGTATGTGGAACCGCAAGTAGTTAATACAATAGTTGCAAGTGATGAACCCATTGTTGCTACTGTAAATACTGTGTCTATTTCTGAAAACAGATATAAACGTGAGTTATTGCGTTATGAAGCGGCACTGGAAAAATCGGAATTAATCGCTCCAACAATAGAAAAACATTCTGTCGATGTACTTGAACAATTGATATTATCCGAGTTGATTGGTCAGGCTGCACGTGAGCAGGGTTTGACGGTAACTGAGCATCAGTTAGATGAAGCTTATGCAGACAGCATATCCGCGCGTGGTGGTCAGGCTGGATTTGATAAGTGGCTAAAGAACAATATTTACACTGAAGTGGAGTTTCAGACTCAGCTGGAGGAGCAGTTGCTCGCTATGAAGGTTCAGGAATTAGTGCTAAATGATGTGGGAACTTATGCTGAACAGGTAAATACGCGCCATATTTTAGTTGCCACTAGGGAGGAAGCGGAAGATCTGCGCAGTAAAATTGTTGCTGGCGCGGATTTTGCAACCATAGCATCTATACATTCGCTTGATCGTAGTACAAGGTTGAATGGTGGAGACTTAGGATGGTTTCCAAGAGGATTGCTTACGATGCCAGTATTGGAAGCGGAAGCATTCGCTTTGGAACCAGGAGAGTTGGGTGATATTGTGGAGACTGAGATTGGTTTTCATATTGTACAGAGCATAGATCGTAACATGCAGCGGGAACTGACGCCGAATGCTGCTGTAGTAGTAAGAAGAGCTGTACTTGATAGTTGGCTTGCTGATTTAAGGTCGCAAGCTGTAATAGAGAAATTTGTCCAGTAATAGCCTATAGAAGACAGGAGTTGGTTTATGAGTAAACGTAGACACTCTATATTAGATGTACTAACCTCCGCGCTGCTTTATGCAACAATGATGGTTGGTGGTATTTATCTATATATATTCGTTGATCCACAATCGTTTATCAATCCATTTCCACCACCACAGGTACCTGTCCGGGCCGTTTTGGCTACAGCAACACCCATTCCAACGCCTACGTCTATACCCACCTTGGTGCCAACTAACACCAGTGTTCCTCCCACTGCAGTTGTTGTGGCGCCTGAACCTACCCTTGCGCCGACTGCAACTTCATTTGTAGAATCCGTTTCAGTTTATAGCTATATGCTGCAGGAAGGGAGTATAGGATATACAACACAGTTTGCTTATCCTGAACTGGGATGTGACTGGTTGGGCGTAGCTGGTACGGTATTTGACGCTCAGGGTAATGCGGCGGATGATTTAATTGTTAATGTGAAAGGACCAGATGGGTTCTCTAAAGATGCTCTTATTGGCAGCAAGCCTGAGTTTGGGCCGGCAGGTTACGAGGTCACATTGGCCAGTTCCCCAGTTGCGACTGACATGTTGTACACTGTACAGTTATTGGATATATTTGGAAATCCAGTCTCCGAGAGACGTTCACTGACCACATTTGATGATTGCGATCGAAATTTGATACTGGCTAATTTTGTCTGGAGCCAATAATACTAATGAGGCGTCATTATGGGTACTCTCTATATTGTAGCGACGCCGATTGGCAATCTTGAGGATCTTAGTCCGCGTGCAATACGTGTTTTGGGTGAAGTTGGCCTTGTGGCCGCAGAAGATACGAGGCGTACAAAAAAATTACTGTCCTATTTTAATATAAACACTCCTCTAACAAGCTATTTTGATCATAACAAACTAAAAAAGATTGATACCATCCTGTCAGCATTGTCTAGTGATGATGTTGCAGTAGTTTCAGATAGTGGCATGCCAACAATCTCAGACCCAGGATATCAACTAGTTGTAGCTGCCCTAGAATCCGGTTATGAAGTTCGTCCTATACCGGGGCCTTCAGCATTATTAGCTGCACTTTCTGTGTCAGGATTGCCAACAGATGCTTTTGTGTACCTTGGATTTCTTCCGCGTAAGTCATCTGAGCGTCAACGTATGTTAGCCGATAACTCTGCAGAAAAACGCACCTTGGTGTTTTTTGAGTCACCGCACAGGCTTCAAGATTCTCTTGTCGATATTGAAACAGAGTTAGGAAATCGACCTATAGCTGTTGGTCGTGAATTAACTAAGATGCATGAGGAAATGTTTCGCGGAGATGTTAGGTCTGCCCAACAGCATTTTAATAGTCTGGTGCGTGGTGAAATTACATTAGTTGTAGGTGGTTGTCCAAAGGAGCTTGTTGCTAAGTGGACCAATGTCCAAGTATTGCAATCATTGGAAATTGCCACTAGGTCCGGAAAGACCCTTTCTGAAGCCGCAAAAGAAGTTGCAAAAAAGAGTGGTTGGTTACGAAAAGATGTTTATAATCTTGGGTTGCAGGACTGATTAGGTTTTTACTATCTGTAACAACATCGTTTAGGCTACGCACCAATAATCTTCAGTTTCATTAAAACCCCAGTTTTGCATTTGATTTCGAATCAGGCTTCGGGCACCATGTGAACCTACTGATACTAGTACTATTGGACGGGTAGATTGTTTCCATAAAGTCGGCAAGTGGTTCGCCGGACAAATTGGTCGTCCACGTAGTGTTTGACCAATTTTTCTGGGATTGATATCAAGGAAATTACTAACAGGTGCCTGGCTTCGTATAAGGTGCTTTGATATTCGTTTTCCCATTTGTCCAGCGCCCCAAATAATTATAGTATCTCGATTTAATAGAGGCCCACGCAGCAAATAATACACTTTGGCTTTTAGGAAATTTTCAACTGAATATCGAGAGTCTGTTCGACTCGTGCGGCTTGGGTGATCTCGCCAGTAAAGTAGAACTTTAGGGATTTTACCGATTTGTTTGCCCGCAATAAAATAGCGTAGCCAGAGGTCATAGTCTTCCGCCCACCCATGATCTTGGTATCTTCCGAGACTCTGTAATTCTTCCTTCCTAAGCATTACAGATGGATGCGGCAAAGGGCTTTCTACAAAAATGTCACGGGCTATTTCCAAGCTGGTTGTTAAAGAGTTAAGCCAATCTACATAACGATGAAAACCTTTGTTATAAGAATTGTGAGGAAATGGCTTAGCTAAGCAGCTTGTGATACTAAGTCCGGGATTATCCTGTAGGTGTTGTAGTTGCATTTCCAACCTTTTAGGATGTATCAAATCATCTGCGTCCATACGAGCGATAAAATTACTTTGGGCAAGTGCTAGGCCATGATTGAGTGCATTGATTATGCCACTATTAACTATGTCCACTGCTTTAATCCGTTTGTCATTTGTAGAGTAGGTATGCAAAATATTACTTGTGTCATCCTCCGATCCATCATTTACGGCGATTAACTCAAAATCTGTCAGGGTTTGAGATTGAATGCTCTTTAATGTTTCTCGTAGCGTATTTGCTGCGTTACGTACCGGCATCAGGATTGATACACTTGGTGAATTCATGTTAGTATTTTACTATTTTAGGCATCACTATTGCATCACTGAAGACAGATTTTTTGTTTTATAATTAGATTGATTTTAGATAGATACTTGGGTGAAATTGATTATGCAAACCATTCGATCCTCGGAGATTACTCCTGAGCATATATATGTATCCAGACGCAAGTTTATGTCAAGTGCTAGCAAAGTTGCATTAGGAGCAGCAATGATGGCTGCTTGTTCTAGGCAAAGTGACTCTACTGATACGATCTTAGATGCAGGCAATACAAGTGCTGATGTAGATGAACTGGGTGATAGTTGGACAAACTATACATCGATTGCTAACTACAACAATTTCTATGAATTTTCAGTAAATAAGGAACGCGTTGCTGCAATGGCACAGGATTTTAAGATATCGCCATGGGAGATAGATGTCGGTGGATTGGTCAAGAATCCAGGTCGGTACCAGGTTGAAAATCTGTTGTCCAAATTTGACCAGGAGGAACGTGTTTATCGACTGCGTTGTGTGGAAGGCTGGTCCATGGTTGTTCCTTGGATGGGCTTTCCATTAAAGAGATTGCTGGATGAAGTTGAACCCACAATGAATGCGCAGTATGTTAGATTTGAAACTTTGTATGATCCGGTACAGTTACCAGGACAGAACGATGGGTGGTACTCATGGCCGTATGTTGAAGGACTTCGTCTTGACGAAGCATCTCATGATTTAACCATACTAGCCACAGGTATTTATGGACGCACATTGCTACCTCAAAATGGTGCTCCTTTGAGGTTAGTTGTGCCTTGGAAATATGGTTTTAAAAGTATCAAGAGTATTGTCCGCATAGATTTAGTTGATCAACAGCCTGTATCATTGTGGATGAAAGCAGCTCCCAATGAGTATGGGTTTTATGCTAACGTCAATCCAAACGTGCATCATCCACGGTGGTCACAGGATACTGAGAGACGCATAGGCGAATTGGGACGCAGAGACACATTGTTATTCAATGGTTATGCAGAACAAGTTGATCACCTTTATTCTAATATGGATTTGCAATATAATTTTTAGAACTTGTTAGGATAGTTTCGCTAAATATTACAGATAATTTTGTTTCACTGCATTAGGTGTTTCTATGGATAGCGTTGTTAGTTATATGAGCAAATACATTCGAATCCTTTTACATATATGTGCCTTATTGCCATTGGTTATGCTTTTTTATGATTTGGGTTATGAGAATCTAAGTGCAAATCCAATTCAAGACATCACAATTCGTACTGGAAAACCCGCTTTAGTATTCTTGGTGCTTGTTCTATCTATTACTCCAGTTAGGAAATGGTTTGGATTACACAGTCTTCTTCAGTTTCGCCGTACTTTAGGATTATATGCTTTCATGTACGCAAGCTTACATCTTTTGGTGTTTGTTGGTTTGGATTATGGATTTGACATTGAACTTCTGCAATCATCTGTATTCAAGAAGCCATATGTTATATTGGGTCTTATCGCGTATTTGACATTGGTACCGTTAGCTATTACCTCCACTCATAGTTGGATACGTCGACTGGGAAAGTACTGGAAGATGTTACATAGACTGGTGTATTTGACAGGCTTACTGGCAGTATCTCACTACATATGGGCAGTAAAGTCAGATATACGACAGCCGTTGATCTTTGCTGCTGTAATTTGTATTATGTTACTTGCTAGGGTTCGGGCTTTTAATCGTGCTATATATTTATTGCGTGAAAGATTTTCTACAAAGTAGGATTTTGTATTGTTTGTGACTGTTATTCATTAGGGTTATAATCAGCTATTGCTACTATATTGACCAATAAATATGGTTTACCATAATATAATTAGGGTTTTAGTTTGAAAATCCAAGATATTCTTGCCGAGACTCGTACAATCTCATTTGAGTTTTTTCCTCCGAAAGAATCTACAGGCATACATGCAGTTCTCGAGAAAATAGAGTCTCTACAATCTTATTCGCCAAATTTTATTTCAGTTACGTATGGGGCTGGAGGATCAACCAGGAAGTTTAGTGAAGAACTTACGACTAAAGCAAAAGCGCACTATGATGTGGAGGTAATGGCTCACCTGACTTGCATAGGACATACTGTAAAAGAATTGGATAAGATTTTGGAGCGCTTGGAATCTTCTGCTGTCGAAAATGTTATTGCGTTACGGGGAGATCTACCTACTAATCAGACAAACAATTTGATTGTTGAAAGTGGATTTGAGCACGCATCAGATTTGATAAGTCATATTAATAGGGGATATTCGTTCGGTCTTGGGGCTGCTTGTTATCCTGAAGGTCATCCTGAAGCAGTCAGTTTTGATCATGATATTAATTATGCAAAACTGAAGGTTGAAAATGGAGCTGATTTTCTTATAACACAATTGTTTTACGATAACGATGATTTTTTCCGTTTTGTAGATAAAGCAAGAGCTATTGGTATCAATGTCCCGATTATACCTGGAGTACTTCCAGTATTAAGTTCTAATCAGATCCGTAAATTTACCAGGTTGTGTGGTGCACGTATTCCCTCAGATTTGGAAATGCAATTGGTCAAGTACGAAAATGATGATGAGGGTGCTCGAGCAATGGGTGTGGAGTATGCTACTTGCCAAGTACAAGGGTTATGGGATTCTGGAGTGTCGGGTATACATTTCTACGTACTTAACCGCAGTTATTCAGTTTCTAAAATTCTCGATAATTTGCGGCTGGAAAGGACTTTACCTTAAATAGCTTGTTTGTAATGCGCAGCTCATCTTGTGTTTCTTGTAGTCAATCTTCTATTCTAGTACAGCCACTGTTACACCATCGCCCCCTTCTCCTTGTTCTCCTGTGCGGAACGCTTTTACTTCAGGGTGAGCTCTGAGGACCTGTCGTACAGCTTCTCGCATTTGTCCTGTTCCTTTGCCATGGATGATACGCACCCATGGTAATTCTGCTATAACTGCTTCGGTCAGATAGTTATCCAAATCCTCTAAACCATCCTCGATACGTTGGCCCCGTAAGTGCAATTCCATTCCAGGAGACTCAATCAACACATTGACTATTTTGTTTTTAGTATGACTGCTATCCTCACTAGTAGTTTTCTTTAGCTGCAATTCATCTATTAGTGATTTTACGCGCAGGCGTCCTATCTGTACTTCAGCTTCGCCATTCTGCAATTTCACAATTACTCCTTTGCTTCGTAACCTAGCAATGTATACATGATCTCCTAGACGGATGTCATTTGATGATGTTATATCGTCATAAGATTTTCTGTCCTTGGGTATTAGGATGGGTTTATTTTCGAGACTTTCAACCTTTTTCTCGGCGTCTGCCAAGACTTGATTGTGCAATTTAGATCGTTTTAACTGGCGACGTATTTTGCTTATTTCCGAACGCATGCTTTCTAATTCTTTTTCTACTTGTTTGCGTCCAGCCAATAGAATATTACGTCTCTCT
>CAWWAV010000042.1:0-7410 GCA_963934935.1 uncultured Anaerolineales bacterium | reverse complement strand
TCCGAGATATCTACAACTACTCCTTCGCCGCACAAGTCTGTTAGTGGAATGTCGGCAATAGCTCGCTCTCCAGAATGGAAAGCACGCGGGCCTACGAGGTGCGTACCAGTATTGTTGCTCCATTCAATCAGTTGACCATTCGCACCTTGACCACCAATGAAAGATCCGGTGAGCCTCTTGAAGAACTGTATCTGCAGAGGCATCTCTCCCGGCCATGGTGGCGTAAAAAGACTCATTGCTTGCGTCAGGTCAAACCATCTTGCGTCAGTCATTAAGCGGATAAATTTGTCACTTTGCATCTAGCTCTCCTTTGTTAACACCATGCACTCAAGTTACACCATTCACACTAAACCATAATGCTCTGCATAAGAGACCAAAGCATCTTCAAATACATTCATTGGAGGTCGTACTAATCCAGCTCCAACCTGACCAACTCCGGCATCCCTGTGAGCAATACCAGTGTTGATACGAGGAGTGATACCCAGCTCTACCACTTTCCGGATATCGACCCCTACTGGAGTTCCACGGAAATTTAGTGCCGGGATAGTAAAATGACTGTGCTCAGATACAGTAATCTCATACATTTCCATAGTAGCATTCACAGCATCTTGTGGCGTGCCACTCACAAATGCAACTATTGCGGGTGCAGAGGCCATAGCAAAACCCCCAATACCAACCGTCTCAGTAATAGTACTATCACCTATATCTCCGCTGGCATCTTCAGCAGTGAAACCTGGAAAATATAGACCGTCCGGCTGTCCCACAGGACCTGTAAACCACTTATCTCCTAAGCCACTTATACGAATCCCTAGTTCGGTACCATTGCGAGCCATAATTGTCATTAATGTACTACCTTCGACACCATGTGCTGCATCAGCCATAGACTTGCACGCAGCCATTACAGGATTTAAGACACTAAGCGCATTGTCTGCCAGAAATTGTAGTGCTTCAGAAGCAATATCACTATCAACCGCAAGCTTGGTGATCATAGGAGCCAGTTTTGCAGTATAAAGAATTGATCCCGCTTTATTACGATTATGACCTTCATCACCCATATGTAACGCTTCAGACAACAACTGTCGAACATCTATTCCATTTTCGCTTTTGGCAAGAGCTTCAGACAATACTGGAGCCAAAACATCATTCATCCAACGTAATTTTGTAATCACATCTTCGCTAAATGCTCCATATCTGAGCACTTTTCCATACCCTTCGTTTAAATTACTATAGGCCACATTGCCATGAGTAGTATTGTTCACCTCATAGACTTTCATAGATGCGGTCGTGACACCAGCCATTGGACCAACGCTGCTATGCTCGTGACATGGAGCAAATTTGACTTCACCTGCTTCTACCATACTTACTGCATCAATCTCATTATCAACCAAACCTTCAAATATTAATCCACCTATCACAGCACCTTGCATTGGACCAGACATTTGTTCCCATTCAACGGGAGGCCCTGCATGCAGCAGCAAATTGTCTTCCATATTTGGAACAACATCCCTAGCAGTAGCAATGCCTGTAAGAATCGGACGCGCTGACATCATGCGTTCCACAGCTACATTGTTTGCTTGATCAATATTGATTTTTGCCAAAATTACCTCCTATTAGCTTTTCATCTTTGCCAACAAATTCATCAGATTGTCTTTTCCCTGAGCAGGCGGCTGCCAATCTACATGGATTGCTTCAGCGCCCTGTCTGATTAAACTTTCGTAGAAAGATTCTAATCCTACATTTATGGCTGCTAAAGATTGTCCAGAGCTATCTAATACAACTGGTCTTAAGCTTGCTTTTGAGGATGGGTTCAATCCAGAAATGATGTTACCAACGTAAATTGCTGCCTCATCAGCGTTAGTTTCTATGTGTGCACCTGATTTCCTCAATATATTTGTTTGAGCAACTACATCTTGCGGGTCACTTGCGGTTCCAACCACCAATGCAACTACTTCTAAGTGACGACCCGAACGACGTGCCAGTGATTTAGCCTCAGATATAATCGGCGCTAATTCGGCCGCAGGATTTGTGTGCGATCCATAACCAAGCACTACGTCCAACAATATCACTGCTGTTTCTGGATCAGCAGCTTCTTGTTGAAAACGCCTCAAACGCAAATCTGAATCTATCATTGGATGCAGCCGGCCAATGGTAAATTCGTCCTCTCCCATATCTATGATTGTATGCTTATGACTAGATGCATAATCATCCAGTTTGTATGACTCATCGATAGGAATATTAGAATAAATCCCTGTAGTAAATGCACGTAGGACCAATAAAGTCTCATAAGCCAGAGTACCGCCTGAAAACAAACCGCGTATATAGCGTTGTGAAGATGCAAATTTGTTTTGAGAATCCGACTTCATGTTAGTAGAAAGGTCCAATTTGTCACATAACTCAATAGCTAACTCAGCTGCCTCACGTAAAGTAGATGCAAAAAACACATTACCTATTCGATAAGCTGGAGGAGCATAACCTAGAAAATTAACAACCACCGGTTTTTCTAGTGCATGCAGTACTTGCATCAACTCCATTGCAGAACGTGATGAGATTGGTTTAGAGGTCAATATTATGACCTTAGTATTTATGTCTCTGTTAAGTACATCTAGAGCCTGTCTAGAAGTAATACCTCCAACCTGCTTATTCAAATCACGTCCACCAGTGCCAATAGCATAGGTGATACCAGAACCTAAGTTGTCAATAGTCACCGTTAAAGCCTGTAGTCCAGTACCTGATGCAGCAACAATACCTACCGAACCTGATTGGCTTTGATTTGCAAAACCTAAACCTACTCCATCAATCACAGCAGTGCCACAGTCCGGACCCATAACCAACAATCCTTTGTCTGCTGCCAATGTCTTCAACGAAACTTCATCTTCCACAGAAACGTTGTCACTATAAAGAAAAACGTGTTTGCCAAAACCCAGAGCTTCACGTGCGACCCCTGCAGCATAACGTCCAGGAACAGAAACTATAACCCATTGACTGTTTGGTAATGTTCGCACAGCCATATCCAGACTACGAGGACGAAACTCTTGACCAGCGGTTATTGACTTACGTTTATTTAGTAATACATCTACATGTTTAAGTGCCGCTGATGCTTGGGATACGCTGTCAGCCTTAACTGCAATAATGAGGTCCTCTGCCGCAGCGGTTGCACAGGAATGCGGGAGTAGTCCACTCTGCTCTAACACGTCCTTGTTAGCCTTCGTACCCATCATTACTCCAGCATCAAGCACACCATCTAATTCAAGCATGCCTTTTTGCAACTGCATTAAAACCACTGAGTCGAAGTATGCACCAGACCGTATTTCACCAGTTACGTTTGTCATATATAAACAATTAAGTCTTATATCAGCACCGACTCTATTTGTGATGCTAGCAAAAATAGAGTCTCATCTTCTCCAAAACGACCCGTTAATTGCAACCCAAAAGGTAATCTATCGCCATTCTTGCCAGAGGGCATTCCTATAGTAGGTAAACCACTATGGGTCCAAGGTAAATTCATTACTGGATCGCCAGTACTCTCCAACCCATTAGGAGCTACTCCAAGAGCCGAAGGAGAAATCCACAAATCTATCTGATTCCGATCCATTAATTTAGTCAATTCCTTTCGCAATCTAGACCGACCTTCAAGAGCCATATTTAAATCATGGCCCGAAACTGATTGACCTCGCAATATCAATTCAGCAGTTTTAGGATGATACTTGTTAGTATAACTCGCAAACCAGTTCTCATGAACATTCGCTGCTTCGGCAGCCACTATAAGATTGTGTCTAACAAATATATCCTCAAAATCAAGCATAGCAGTGACTGATTTTATTTCAAATCCAGCATTAGCAAGACGATCACAAGTAGCACGAAATTGCATCTTACCTTCATCAGAGACATTGTCCAGATAAACACCTTCTGGTACGCCTAAGTTTATACATTGGTTTTCTTTCGTGCCTGTTATTTCTAAATTCCACGACTCGACCAACTGTGTAGCTACACATGCAGCCATAGCAACATCAGGAGCAAAAGTACCGACATGATCTACTGAAGGAGATAGAGGTATCACTCCAGATCGCGAAATACGATCATAGGTTGGCTTATATCCAACAACACCACAAAAAGCAGCCGGACGAGTAATTGACCCGATGGTTTGTGTGCCCAATGATAGAAGACATAAGCCCGAGCTTACAGCAGCTGCTGATCCGCTACTCGACCCACCCGGAGTACATAAAACATTATGTGGGTTCCTTGTAGGGCCAGGTGCAAAATAAGCAAACTCGGTTGTAATCGTTTTACCTATTACTAGAGCCCCTGCCTTCTTTAGAAGCGTCACACTTTCAGCCTCAATACCTTGCAAAACATCTACCGGAACATGGCTACCAGCACTGGTAATATGACCATCCGCATGAAATATGTCTTTTACTCCTACAATTAATCCAAAAAGAGGAGGACGGTTTTTTGGATCTGGATACTGTTCGAACAGTGCTTTAGCCTCAACACGCAATCGACTAAAACGCTCTGACTCAGGGACAAAAGCAAATATTTCCTGCTCTTTTAATGTAAAGTGGTTCTCCAATTGTTCCAAATAATCAAGGAAATCAGTGAGACTACCTTTCTTAAAACTAGATAATAAACTTTCTCCTACTAATGACGACATTACGACTCACGCTCCACATACAGTTTCACAGCAGTCACTATGTTTTGATAACCAGTGCATCTACACAAATTTCCCGATATAGCAGCCCGAATTTCTTCTTCTGATGGGTACGGATTATCATCTAGAAAAGGAATAAGGCTCATCAAGATGCCAGGAGTGCAAAATCCACATTGCAAACCATGTGCCTCACGGAATGCTTCTTGAAGGGGATGTAAATCGGTTGCTTCGGCTGCCATACCTTCTACTGTGGTTATTTGCTGTCCATGTGCCTGTACTGCGAACATCAAGCATGACCTGACAGATCTTCCATTTAATATCACGGTGCACGCACCACAAACCCCATGTTCGCAACCAACATGCGTGCCTGTCAAACCAAGTTCGTGACGTATAAAATCACTTAACAACATACGTGCTTCTACAGAAGATGTATATTCTTCGCCATTAATAGTAAGCTTTATCGAATGATTGTCACTCATGTTTCTATAGCCCGACCGTATGCTAATTGCAATGCTCGCTTAGTTAGTATGCAAGCTAGATGCCTCTGGTAATTTACCGTAGCATGTAAACTTTCCATCGGCATAATCTCCTCTTCTGAAGCTTTATTAGCAACTTGCGTTATCAGTTCATCTGATAGCATTTCTCCAATCAGCAAATCAGCTGACTGTTTTGCTTCCAGAGGTGCATCTGATAGATTCAAATACACTAAACGGGCCTTCCTACAAATATGGTTGCTGTCTAACGTGATCAATGCTGCTATACCAGCCATCGCGTAATCTCCCGACCGACGAGAAACTTCGAGAAATGCCCAGCCGGTAGAGGCTGCATGAAAAGGCACTTCTATTTCAACCAATATTTCACTCGGGTCAATAGCAGTTTCAAAATACCCTCTGAAAAAATCGTCGCTATTAATCCAACGAGTTCCATTGGTAGATTGAACCCGAAATCTGGAATCCATAGCTAAAGCTACCACCGGAAGCTCAGCGGCTGGATCAGCATGAGCTATATTTCCGCCTACAGTACCTCTATTACGTATCTGAGGATGGGCAATGTAGGGAATAGCTTCATGCAATAAAGCAACTCTTTCAGCCACTAAAGGATCATCCTCAACTTCACTTATTCGAGTCATAGCACCGACATGTAGAACTGCACTGTCCCTGCAGTTTATATAAGACAGTTCTGCCAGCAAGTTTAAGTCGAGCAGAACAGTAGGTTGCATTATACGGAAGTTCATAGCCGGAATTAGACTCTGACCACCTGCCAGAATCCTAGCTTCATCACCATACTGTGCTTTCAGCACCAATGCTTCTTCTAATGACTCAGGTGCATAATATTTAAAGCTCGCTGGTTTCATTTATGTTTTGGTCATGTAAGTAATTTCTAGAGACATTGTATAATGCCGTACCAATGCAATTTATCACACAATACCGAATATAATTTATCTTACTGTAAGGATTTGCGATTATATCATTAACAGTGTGACCATTGATCAGAGTTTAGATACTCTAGATTTGTAGCGAGGAATAGTATGAGTGTGGCGAACAATCTACTTGAAAATATATGTGTAATTGATCTAACGCGAGTTCTAGCCGGACCATATTGCACAATGATGTTGGGAGATTTAGGAGCAGATATAATAAAAATCGAGGTTCCTGGCAGAGGTGATGACACTCGTCATTGGGGGCCTCCGTTTACTAAGGGTGGTGAGTCCGCATATTATCTAAGTGCTAATCGCAACAAACGTAGTCTGACACTAAATCTAAAATCAGAACAAGGATTGGAAATTCTCAAAAAACTGATTGCTAAAGGTGATGTGCTTGTAGATAATTTCAAGACAGGAACACTATCTCGCTGGGGATTAGATTACGAGACTTTACAAGAAATCCGTCCTGGGTTGATATATTGCACGGTTACTGGATACGGTTACACTGGTCCTTATAGCTCTAGACCAGGCTATGACTTAATAGTACAGGCCACAGGAGGATTTATGAGCATCACTGGACCAGAAAATGGCGATCCGAGTAGAGCCGGAGTTGCAATTGCTGACATCAGCACCGGCATGTTTGCAGCAAACGCCATTCTTGCAGCACTATATTCACGTGAACAAACCGGTGAGGGACAACGTATAGATATGTCATTACTTGACAGTCAAGTAGCTCTATTATCTTATGCGGCTACCAATTACTTCGTTTCGGGATCAATTACTAATAGACTAGGCAATGCCCATCCAAACATCGTACCTTATCAATCATTCAAGGCTCGAGACATGCATTTTGTTTTAGCAATCGGGAATGATAAACAATGGGGAATATTCTGCAAATCAATCAATAAACCTGAGTGGATTGATGACGAAAAATACTCAACAAACGCAGTTCGCGTCAATAACAGAAAAGTATTGGTAAATCACTTGAGTAAATTGTTCGCAACACAGAACGCAAAGTACTGGTTGGACATATTTGATAAAGTTGGTTTACCATCAGGTCCAATTAATGAGCTGGATCAAGTATTTGAAAATGAACAGATAAAGTCACGCGACATGCGTATTGAGTTACCTCATTCCATAGACAATAAAGTCACACTTCTTAATTCTCCGATTAAGATTCCCACATCTACTACCAAACCACACAAGGCTCCACCAACCCTAGGAGAACACACTGAAGAAATACTACAGGAAAAGATTGGAGTTGATAAAGATACTGTAGCCAAACTTAGAGATGAGGGTGTATTGTGATCAAACAGATGCACCTACAATATCCTCAACACTA
>CAWWAV010000041.1:0-7441 GCA_963934935.1 uncultured Anaerolineales bacterium | reverse complement strand
AATACTGCAACATTACAACCATCAGCAAGTAAACGCTCGACGAGGTGGCTGCCAATAAAACCGGCTCCGCCTGTTACAATTGTATTTAGGGTCATAGTTTTGAAAATATCTTAGTAATTGTCAATTGTAAAATCTACTTAATCTATAAAAGCTCCGCCCTTTCGACAAACTCAACTTGTGAGCACATCTAACCTTGTGTGTATTTGGCACCACTTTGACAGTGTCTGCGCTTGCCCAACCTTTACCTATTTAGACTAATATTCGGAAAGGCTTATGTCTGCTAATTGTCAACTCAATTTTTCAATATTGCCTGCATTTAACTCTACTGGAATAGTGCGTCCTCTATTTCGATGTGATTGATGATCATTAATCAATTCAAGTAACACTCGCACACGCTCAGAACCTGACAAACTCATATCAAATACACCTTCATATCCTTCAAAAGTACCACTGACAATACGAACACGATCACCTGTAGACAAACTATCCAATGACATTCCACCCGCTGCACGTATCTCTGCCAAGCGATCCCTAATTTGAGAGATCAGCGAAGCCGGAACCGTGCCAAGTTCACCTCCAAACTCAACCATACGCAAGAGTCCTGGCGTCCAACGCAATACACTCAACCCTATGAGATCAATATCAACATGTACAAAAAGATAGCTTGGGAAGTAAGGCTTCTCACGCGCTGCCCTCGGATTAACAGGATTAACCTTTAGTAATGGTAGAAAAGTCTCTATTTTTCTAGAACTCAAGAGTGAATCTACCTGACGCTCCTTATGTGGTTTAGTGTGCAAAGCATACCAATGTTTGGTCATGTCTTTATATCCGGCATTTCCAGTTTTACCGATGCACCCGACACGCGTAATACCGGTAAATTCCCATCACCGTTTTCCAAGGCAATAGGCACCGATTGTTCGATACAGGTCAAACGACACACATCTACTAAATCTCCATCTCCTGCTACTGTGACTTGATGAAAACCAGCCGCACGTGCCTCAGCCAGTAAATCACGAGCTATTTGACGAGTAGCACGATACATGCCCATACTTACTTGCACATACTCCACAGCTAATCGTGACTTCTCTGCAATACCTTCAGGGGTAATCAAGTAACGTAATCTTCTACGTTGTAAACGAGTGACCTTAACATGACCTTTACTCACTAGTCGCTTCACATACCAGTTGATTGTTCCGATAGCTACACCTAGTCTTGCCGCTAAATCAGCTTGGGTTGCATCCGGATCTTGCTCGATTTGCTCCAAAATACGGAGTTCATGCGTATTTTCAGGGTTTGTGTGCACATTCATGAGATATTATCCATTTCAATATTCAGTGTCTGAAATTCAATGACTGAATATTACTACTGAATCTCCAAATGTCAAGCAAATTTACATGAACACTAGTATCTATATGCATCGCTGTAAACATAATTTGGTTACTACATCTACTATGCTTAATAATCATAAAAACTAGTCACAACTCCTGATTATGGTAAACTTGCGTTCTAATAAGGGCGGGTAGCTCAGCTGGTTAGAGCGCTTCTCTTACACAGAAGAGGTCGCAGGTTCGAGTCCTGTCCTGCCCATATTGATTAGACTGCAATATATTGCACAAATCGCAAATAGTAGTAAAAAACCACATCAATCGAATAGCTGATCAGTTTTGGCTGCTGCCACAAAATCATTGTGATGTAACCCGCCGATTTTGTGTGTCCACCAAGTGACAGTAACCCTACCCCACTCTGTCAAAAGTGCAGGATGATGATTTTCCTGTTCAGCTAGGCTGCCCACATTATTAGTAAACTCTAACGCTTGTACAAAATTACTAAACTCAAAAACCCTTTCTAACTTACCAACACCTTCTGAAATCAGAATATTCCACTCAGGAACCTGTAATCGTAATGTTTCTATTTCCTCAGGAGTAGCCAAAGGAGATTCACCACTACAGGCAACGCAACTAAGAGTTGTTAATTTAGTCATATCTGCCTCCACATAAAATCCATCTATCTAACGTACAATTCATTGCTTTGTTTTAAAAATTCAAACTATATCGATATACATGTCCTCCGTGAGGTAAGATAGACTTGTAATCCCCTGAAGGCAAGGTAAAATTGGTAATCATATTTAAATTAAAATAAGCAGCACCCCAAATTGCGTACTAAAACGCTGGAGGTTTTATACAAATTATGTGCAATTTTCTTGCCATAGACAATTTCACAACTAAAGAACTTGAAAACCTTCTTGGTCTTGCATCCAAGCTAAAAAAGGAATATATCTCCACTGGCAACCAACCAGTCCTAGATGGAAAGACTCTAGCTATGATTTTTCAAAAACCCAGTTTGCGTACACGAGTGTCATTTGAAATGGCCATGCACCATCTAGGCGGAAAATCAATTTATATATCACCCCAAGAAATCGAACTGGGTAAACGCGAAACAGTGCCCGACGTAGCACGGGTACTTGATGGATATGTAGATGCAATAATGGCACGTGTTTTCCATTATGAGGACGTACTCGAACTTGCCAAATACACATCAATTCCTGTGATCAACGGTTTATCTGATTACAATCATCCTTGCCAAGCTCTCGGTGATATGCTGACAATAATGGAACTAAAACCCAATTTGCAGGGTCTCAAACTGGCATTTGTAGGAGATGGCAACAACGTTGCAACCTCACTTGCTTTAACATGTGCTCTTATGGGTATTGATTTCACCATCGCAAGCCCGAAAGGCTACGAACTTAATGATGAAGTAATCAAGCGTATAAAGAAAATTTCTTCAAAAGAAAAAATGGGTTTTATACAGATGACAGATCCAATTGAAGCAGTAGCCGACGCAGATATAATTTACACTGATGTCTGGACAAGCATGGGACAAGAACAAGAAGCAAAGTACAGACAAGAATTATTCAAGACGTATCAGGTCAACCAAGATCTTGTTTCAAAAGCCAAACCCAATGTAATAGTCATGCATGATCTACCTGCAAAACGCGGAGAAGAAATAACTAATGACGTTGCAGATGGCCCTAATTCAGTTATTTTCCAACAGGCTCACAATCGTATGCATTCAGCAAAGGCCATTCTGTACACTTTGTTGACTGACTGAGAACGGAGGGATAACGCCCATCGATACTGTACTTAATGATCTTACCCGACTACTAGAACAACTAACTTGGGTAGAAGCACTTGATATCTTGGTAGTTGCATTAATGTTTTACGCACTACTAGTAATAGTACGAGGTACACAAGCCGTAAACTTGCTTCGTGGAGTTATTGTGTTAGTAATTTTAGTGGTTGTATTCTCTGGACTGTTCCAACTGCGCGCAGTTTCATGGCTCCTTAGAGCTACTCTTCCAGCACTTTTACTAGCAATCCCAGTAATATTTCAACCCGAAATAAGAAGAGCATTAACTAGCTTAGGGCGTGCGGGAAGCTGGATTACCTTTCGAGGTCGTCATGAACAAGTAATGGCAGTCATACAATGTATCGTCAGGGCTAGTGAACGACTATCAAAAATCCGTTATGGTGGTTTAATTGTCATTGAACGCGAAATTGGCTTACAAGAATATGTAGATACAGGCGTAAATCTCAACGCCAATATATCCGCAGAGTTACTAGTGCAAATTTTTCACAAAGATACTCCACTCCACGATGGAGCTGCAGTATTAAGAGGCGAACAAATAGTAGCAGCAGCATGTGTAATGCCACTGTCAACCAATACAAAAGTAGAGGAAAGACGTTATGGATTGAGACATAGAGCTGCGATAGGAATAACTGAATCTAGTGATGCTGTAGCTGTAATCATTTCAGAAGAAACTGGAAGCATATCAGTAGCTTATAACGGCCGAATGATTCGTAAGATTACTCACGCTCGTCTTAGCAACATACTTGCGGCCTTCTATCAACCACGAACAGCACGTACTACAAGCTGGATAAGAAGCATTCTAGGCATGAAAACCAAAGAGTATGGCGAATAGAGATTTGACAGAGACATGATACGTAAATTCCTTCAAACACTAAGTCTCTTTGGACTTGCAACTGTACTTGCCACGGTTGTTTGGATCACAGCAGCCAATGAAGAAAATCCTATTTTAGAAAAGGTGTATCCACAACCAATAACAATTGAAATGAAACTATTGTCCAAAGATATGGTTGTCAACAGATCAAGTATAAATAATGTTGCTGTATTAATAAGGGCTCCTTCACAAGTTTGGTCCACACTTAGTACAAACCAGATTAATGTGACTGCTGATTTAAGTGACCTACAACCAGGATTACATAAAATACCACTTAATGCCAAAGTAGCTATTCCAAACGCAGAAATCCTGTCAGTGAGTCCTAGTGAAATCTCAATAAACCTAGAGCGTATCATCACTCGCACAATACCCATCACTGTAGATATTCAAGGTGAGCCCGCTGTTGGTTACATTGCAAGTACGCCTATAATTTCCGCAGAGAAAATCATTGCCACTGGCTCAGAGAAAGAAATATTGAAGTTAGACACAATCAACTTAAATATGAATATCAGCCAAGAAAAAGATAATGTTAACAGGACCTTTACCTTTAGCCAAATCGGAACGCTGGGGTCCACTTTGGATGATCTCGTTTTGCAACCTAAAAGTACTACAATTACCATACCTATACGACAAATGGGTGGCTACCGAGATGTAGCAGTACGTGCCCTACTTGAGGGGAAACCTGAACCAGGTTACCGCATTACCAACATTACGACCTCCCCTCCAACCATCACTGTATTTACCATCGACCCAGATCAATTAACTGCTCTACCAGGTTTTGTAGAAACAGAGCCCCTAGACATTTCATCTGCTTCACAAGATGTTGATGCTAGATTAACTATTGCGCTTCCGGAAGGAGTAACTGCTGTAAGTGAGCAATCAATAGTTGTATTAGTCAGTATTGAAGCCGTCGAGACCAGTCAACGCATACGACAAGATTTGACTGTAACTGGACTGGGGCCAAACCTTTCAGTACAAATATCGCCGGATTCTGTTGATGTAATTATGTCGGGACCGCTACCTGTGTTAGACAGTTTGACAGGAGAAAACGTCAAAGTAATACTAGATCTCCTTCATTTAGTTCCTGGCACTTATGATATAGAACCCTCAGTAATTGTGTCCGGTCCAGATGTCATTAAAACCGACACCATTTTGCCAGCATTCATTCGTGTAATTATCAGTGAACTAACAAGCGTTTCCGACGACGAAACAACAGAAGATACTAACCTACCCAATACCACAACAAACGAAGCAACCGACGAAACATAATTTTAATTATGCGCAAATCGATTGTCGCTCTAGTAGGACGCCCTAATGTAGGCAAATCTACGCTATTTAACCGATTGGCTGGTGAACGACTGGCAGTAGTAGATGATGTTCCAGGAACAACACGAGACCGGTTAATAACAGAGGTGGAATGGAACGGCATCTCTTTTAACCTGGTAGATACCGGTGGCATAGAATCATATCAGCGACACCAAGATACATCACCTCTTGCACAAGACTCATCTGACTTTATTACTGAGATTCGCGCTCAATATGAAATGGCGATAACCGAAGCAGATGTAGTAGTACTCATGACAGATGTAAGTTCTGGGGTCACTTCCACAGATATGGACGTAGCTAACCTGCTACGTAAGAGTAGGAAAAAACCCAGCAAACAGAATAGAGTACCTATTTTGTTAGCTGTAAACAAATGTGACAACCAATCAAGATTCATGGATACTCATGAATTCCATGAACTAGGTATAAGTGACCTGTATCCCATCGCTGCCTTACATGGTCTCGGAATAGGAGAATTACTCGACGCAATTGTTGCCAATCTACCTTCTTCAACATCATTTGCTGAAGATGACACAATTACTATTGCAATTGTCGGACGCCCAAATGTTGGAAAAAGTAGTCTGTTAAACAAATTGATAGGTCAAGAGAGAGTAATTGTGTCACCAGTGGCTGGCACAACACGTGATGCAATAGACACTAAACTGAAATACTATGAAAATAAAATCACGTTAATTGATACTGCAGGAATTAGACGCAGAGGCAAAATAGTACCTGGAGTCGAGAAATATAGCGTACTGCGTGCACTAAAAGCAATTGAGCGTGCAGAAGTAGTCATGCTGCTGATTGATGCTACAGAACCGTTCACAGCACAAGATGCTCATATAGCAGGTATGATCATTGACAAATCACGTAGTGTAATAGTGGTAGTCAACAAGTGGGACAAAATACCAAAAGATACTTATACAATAGATGAATATAGCACCCTAGTACGTACAACACTGCAATTTTTAGATTATGTACCTGTAATCTTCATCTCCGCATTGACAGGCAAACGAGTAGGAACTGTGCTTCCACTTGCTTTGCAAGTACACACCGAACGACACCTAAGAGCCTCCACCGCTGAACTCAATCGTGTTGTGGCTTCTGCAGTTAGGCAGCATTCACCACCATCAAAAAACGGAAAGAGGCTTCGTATTTTTTACGCAACGCAGGTGTCCACTGCACCCCCCATAATCCTTCTACACATAAACGACAAAAATCTTGTGCACTTTAGCTATACTCGCTATCTGGAGAACAAAATCAGAGAAATATTCAAATTCAGTGGTACTCCTATACGATTAACTTACAGGGAACGCAGCGCATAATCAATGTTGATGCGAGATGATAACCAAGTTATAATATGGTAATAGAGACGTACTCCTCAATGGAAAATATCCACACCAAAGACCAACAAGATTCCACACCAATGTTGTCCAGGGTGCTTAGAGAGTTGGTCGAAACGGCACTTTTGGCGTTCGCAATATTTGTAACCGTCAATATAATTACTGCTCGATTTAGAATTGAAGGTGATAGTATGCTAAACAGCTTCGAAGATGGACAGTATATTGTAGTAAATCGGCTAGCATATAAATTTCATACTCCTAAACGAGGAGATGTTGTAGTATTTATACCTTCTGTGAATACTACAAGCACATTCTGGGAAAACATTCTTGGAAGACCCGGACAGACAGATTATATTAAGCGTGTAGTAGCTACACCTGGTGATATTGTTGAGATTACTTCAGGACAACTTTATGTCAATGGAATAAAGCAATCTGAGCCTTATCTCCGAGAACCTATGATGATTACAGAAACACAACAATGGCAACTTGAAGCAGATCAGTATCTGGCATTAGGAGATAATCGGAATTTCTCTAAAGATTCCCGTACATTACATATAGGCCCAGTAACTATCCAACAAATATTGGGTAAAGTCTCAGCAGTCTATTTTCCTTTTAGGGACGCGCACATTGTTAGACAGAATATACATCAAAATTGAGTAAACAAAAAATGACTTTGTCAGAAACCAGAGTTGACCAAATAGGAGTGCAGGAACGAGTTGCACGACTACAATCTCGCAGCATTAAAAACGACTCCAAA
>CAWWAV010000040.1:0-7502 GCA_963934935.1 uncultured Anaerolineales bacterium | reverse complement strand
GTATTCAATTAATGATTCGAGCTGATGTTGTAGGCAAGGATAGATTAAAACAATTTGAGTCCGATTTTGATTTAGGTGATTTTCTGCAGGCTACCGGCAAATTGATGGAAACTCGTACTGGAGAAGTGACGCTTAATGTATCAAATTTTCGAATGCTTGCAAAAAGTGTTAGTCCATTACCTGCTGCAAAGGAAGTAGATGAAGAAGGTGATCGCAGGGTGTATTCAGCTTTTGACAATGTAGAGGCTCGTTATCGTGAACGTTATGCTGACTTGGCAGTAAATCCACATGTGCGTGAAATATTTCGAGTTA
This sequence comes from uncultured Anaerolineales bacterium, assembly GCA_963934935.1. Classification (GTDB taxonomy): domain Bacteria; phylum Chloroflexota; class Anaerolineae; order Anaerolineales; family UBA11657; genus UBA11657. Next base: position 7,190 of record CAWWAV010000040.1, on the reverse strand, counting down.
GATCCAGAGCAATTAGCGCATTGAGATATTTTCTTGACAAACGCGATTTTCTTGAGGTAGAGACACCGGTCTTACAACCAATTTATGGGGGTGCGGCAGCACGACCTTTTTCTACACACCATAATCAGTTGCACCAGGATTTATTTCTTCGTATCTCTTTTGAACTATACCTAAAAAGGTTACTTGTCGGTGGTTTTGAGCGGGTATATGAGATAGGTCGTGATTTTCGCAATGAGGGTGTTAGTCTTACACACAATCCAGAATTTACACAGTTAGAGTTTTATTGGGCCTATGCGGACTATGAAGATGTGATGATGTTGACAGAACAAATGGTGGCATTTGTGGCTGAGGAAGTTTGCGATGATACTGTGGTTACCTACCAGGGACATAAACTGGAATTTCAACCTCCTTGGCGAAGAGTGTCTTTACGTGAGGTTCTGAATGAATATTCAGATATTGACCATTTGACTTGTAGTGACGATCAGTTAGCTTCACATTTCACATCCAGAGGACTAAAGATCCCATCCAATGCTACAAGAGGTAAACTAATCGAGATACTTTTCAGTAAATATGTAGAGCCGAATTTGATTCAGCCTACCTTCGTATACGACTATCCTCGAGATATTTCTCCATTAGCTAAAACTAAGGAGGGCGATTCAGACACCGTTGAGCGATTTGAAGTATTTGTAGGTGGTCTTGAGTTATGTAATGCTTTTACCGAATTAAACGATCCTATAGATCAAGAGCAGCGATTCTTGGATATGGGTCGGGATCACAACAAAGAGTCTGGCGAGGCTCATCCAGTGGATTTAGATTATTTGAAAGCCATGAGTTATGGGATGCCACCCAATGGAGGATTTGGTATGGGAATAGATCGATTGGTAATGCTATTGACAGACCAATCTTCTATTCGTGAAGTCATATTGTTTCCACATCTCCGATCTAAAGAATAAATATATTGCTTGCCTGTAAGACATCATTGTTTCGATGTGGTGTCTAGTTCATCAATCATCTCTTTAATATAGTCGAAGCCGCCTTGCCAGAATTCAGAACTAGATATGTCTATCCCAGACTCATTCAGGATGTATTCTGGGCTTTGAGATCCACCATAGCTTAATATTTTCAGGTAATGTGGTATAAAATTCACTCCTTCTTCGCGGTAGCGTTGATATAGAGCTAATACTAGTAATTGCCCAAAACTGTAAGCATAGCAGTAAAAAGGCGAGTAATAAATGTGAGGAATCGAGACCCATTCCCATTGAAATTCCTCACTAATCTCGACTGAGTCTCCAAACTGTTCTACTATGTTCTTCATATATGCTTTGTTCAATTCATCAGCACCGGCATGCTCTTTGATCATCTTGTGTGCCTGCTGTTCGAATAGTGTGAAATATGCTTGCCGCATTATAGTGGCATAATTGTCATCAAGTGCGTTTGCAATCAAGTCTTGACGTACTGCTGTATCTGTACTGTTCGCAAGTAGCCTGTCTATTAGTAACATTTCAGAGAATGTCGAGGCTGTTTCCGCGAGCGGTAGAGTTGAATGATAGTTAAGGACCGAATGTTTGTTAGCCAGCATACTGTGGACAGCATGCCCAAGTTCGTGAGCAAGCGTGGCTACGTCACGCACGGAGCTACCATAGTTCAAAAGAACGTAAGGGGTAACTTTTGGGATCACACTAGCACAGAAGGCTCCTCCTCGCTTACCAATACGGTTTTCTGAATCTATGTGGTCATCTTCAAACACACGTCTTGCGTATGATGCCAACTCAGGTGAGAATTGTTCAAATGTGTCTAGTACGAGTTCAACCGATTCGACGTATGGATACTTTTGTTCGGCACTGGTAAGCGGGGCATAAATGTCGTAACGGCGTAATTTATTTAGCTGAAGTAAATCTGCTTTTATATGAAACCAACGCTGAAATATAGGTGCGTTTATCCTACAAACTTGTAGCAGCGTTTCAGTTACTTCATTGGGGATGTCGTTACGCAGATTGCGGGTTGCAATTGGGGTAGAGTAATTACGTAGCTTGATTTGTTCCTCATGCCAATCTTGGACTAGATGCTTGTAAACTTGGGTTAGGATCATTCCATCCTCGGCATACACCCGGTACAGTTCCTTGTATGCACGTTCTCTTAGGTCTGCATCTGGATTACGCACGTATGTCATTAGAGCATCGCGAGTAAGTTCTTGTTTCTCATTCCCATCAATTATCGCTAGATTAAATTTATATTTGTTGGTCAACATTGCATATATGGTTGTGAGAGCATTGCTGCCATTCATGTTTTTTATATTGATGATTTGCTCATCATTCTCTGTAAGAACATGAGGTTTGTCCTTGCGTTGCTGGTTAAGGTAATATCGCAGATTGTTGGGAGCGCTGGCAATTAAACGTTCAGCTGAGTCATCTGACAGATTTTTCCACCAGAGAGTAAGAAAAAGTACTCGATTTTGCGCCTCGGTTGTGAGCTGTTCTATTTTCCCCTGGAAAGCTAGTGCAGCCTGGTTCTGTGTGTCTTCGGAGAACCACAAACCCGCATATGCTCCTAAACGGTTAGCGGCTTCGGTTACGCGTTCAGTAAGCTCAAGTGTATGGTTGAAATCGGTTGAACTTATGTCCTCACTCAGCTTGGATCTCATCGCCTCAATTGCTGATATTTCTATTTCTAGTTCTGTGGTGATGCTCTCTAGTGGTTCGCCCTCTGGGGCAGCTATGATATCACCAAGGTTCCAGGTGGTTTGTTTGATTTTTGTATTGGCCATTTAATTTTCTCCACAGCTATTAGTTTTGATTGTTCCTAGGAGGCGAAAAACGGATATTCATTATATCTCCATCTTGCACAATATACTCTTTGCCTTCCAATCTCCATTTTCCAGCTGCCTTCACTGATGATTCTGAACCTAGTTCCTTCAGGTTTGCAAAGGACATGACTTCAGCTCTGATAAAACCAGACTGCATGTCACTGTGGATGGTGCCTGCCGCTTGCGGTGCATTAGTATTATCGATGATTGTCCATGCGCGCACCTCATCGTTACCCACTGTAAAAAAGGATTTTAGTGACATCATTTTATAGGCATTCTTAATGATTTTGTCTAGTACTGGTTCCGACATGCCATACTCTTTCATAAAAAATGAAGCATCATTTTGGTCAAGTTGAGCAATCTCCATTTCCAATTTACTCATTAAAGAAATTGCGGCTGTTTTGAGATGATTATGTCTGCTAGTGTTAACAAGACTGTTTTCGTTCTGTGATTTGTCGTCAGAATTAAGCACTATTAGCATTGGTTTGCTAGTGAGAAAGCCAAAGCCAGAGACTAGTTTTTGCTGCTGTTTGTCTAAATGTACTGCACCTACACTATAGTTGGTTTCAAGTGCATCATGCAATTGCTCAAATAGTTTTTGCTCATACTCGATTTCTGGACGACTTCTTCCTCCTCCCTTATCCCATTCACTCTTGAGGCTTTCCAGTCTTCGATCGACTGTAAGCATGTCGGCTATAGCAAACTCATCCAGAAGTATATTTATGTCTTCTTCTGCATCAATACGCTGCATAGGATGAGGGATGTTAGAATCATTAAAGTTGCGAACTACATGGATAAATCCGTCTACCTGCGACAAGATAGTTAAAAGCGACCTTGGAAAACTTTCTTTATCGGTTGTTATGCCTGATATATCTTGAAAGGTAATCTTTGCATGGGATATTTTTTTCGGCTGATAATGAGTCGACAACCAGTCTATGCGTTCGTCAGGCACACTGACGATAGCTGTGTCTATTTGAGCCCTTCCATCAACAACTTTTTGTCCAGTTGGATTGTAATCATGTGTTAGAGCACTAAAAAGTGTGGTTTTGCCACATTGAGGCAATCCGATAATACCAAGTTTCATACCAGTATAACTTGACCGTATTACGTGGTTAGCTTAGAATGCCCTGTGTGCTCGCCGAAGTGGCGGAATTGGCAGACGCGCGCGACTCAAAATCGCGTACCCTTAGGGTGTGTGGGTTCGATTCCCACCTTCGGCATAGAATTATTGCTCACAGAAATAATTTTGTAAATTTGGAATGTATTCTGAAACATATCGACAATTCTATCATGGCATGACCCGTTACGATTACAAATATCAACGTCAGAAACAGACTCGTGTACTGCGTCCGCAGCGTATGAATCGAGTGTCTAGGGCAGCCCTTTTGAATCTTTTCATGGGATTACTGGTTGGTGCTGGAGCTGGTCTTTACTATGCTTGGCAGATTTCACCAGTAAAATATTTGGATAATGATCCTTATGCTCTAAGAGTAGATTATGCAAATGATTATCTGTTATTGATCGCTCAGAAATATTCTATAGAGAAGGACATTCGTGTGTCACGTGCATATCTTTCTGATTTAGGTTTGGATCGACCAGGTGAAGTTGTGGCTGCGCGAGTGGAATATATGATTGCTACTGGACATAGTAGTGCTGATATAAATGCGATGGCCGAACTTGCAAAAGCACTTGGTGCAGACACTGACAAAATGCAGCCTTTCTTGTCGTGAAACAAATACGAGTAAATCTTATAATAGTAGGTCTTGTTGTTGGTGCTGCTATCGGTCTTATATTGGGGTGGGTTGTATATCCCAGACAGCTCAGAATAGCCACTCCTCAAGATTTACACTCAGAGTATCGGGATAAATATGTAGTTATGGTTGCTGCAGCTTATAGTAGAGATAGAGATTTGGAAAGAGCTCGAATAAGATTAGATAAACTAGGCACGGAGGATGTTCTAGATACTACAGCTTCACAAGCCCAAAGGTGGGCTGCGGCTGAGAGATCTGATTTTGATGTGTCGGTGCTTGGAGAGCTTGCTTTTGCACTTAGTGGTAGCGCTGTGGAATCTGAATCTGTTCCGGCTGATATACCTATATCAACAATAGTTCCAAAGGTGAATTCAATAGTAACTCCTTATCCTACAGTAGTTGTACTTAGCCCAGTGCCTACTATTGCATTGTTGAATGAATACGTACTTCTTGAAAAGACTGTAATTTGTGATGAGCAAATTAGTAAACCGATGCTTAAAGTATATGTGATAGATGCTGTTGGTAATCCTATGCCTGGAGTGCAATTGAGGATAGACTGGGGCACTGGTGGTGATATGTTTTCGACAGGTTTACATCCGGATATTGGGATTGGTTATGGTGATTTCGCAATTGATCCACAACAAGTTTATACTCTGCAAGTTGGCAGTAGTTCTAATCCTATATACGGACTGACCAGCGAACCTTGTCGGATGGGTGATAGCGATGAATTTTCTGGTTCAATACTCGTTAAGTGGCAGCGAGAAGGATAATTTATTATGGCAATTATTGATATTTCCGTAAACATTAAGCCTGGTTTTCCTGTTTGGCCTGGTCATCCGGAAATTCGATATACTCCAATACAGAAAATTGGAAATGATTCAAAAGCTAATGTGACGCAAATTGAATTGGGTGCTCACTCTGGTACTCATTTGGATGCACCACTTCACTTTTTGAAAGATGGATGCGATGTGACAGGTATTGATCTCGAGATACTTATTGGTCCAGCTTTGTTGATTGAGGTTTCTGATGTGCAGGTTGTAGATGCAGCTTTGTTGGATAAGCTGTCAATACCTAAGAATACGGAGAGGTTACTGATTAAGACTAGCAACTCACAATTGTGGTCTGAAAACAATACTATGTTTCACAAAGATTTTGTTGCTATATCCGACTCGGGAGCCAAGTGGATTGTGGAACATGGGATTCGACTAGTAGGTGTTGACTACCTTTCAGTTGCTCCTTACGGTAATACTGGACCAACTCATTACACACTACTTCAAGCAGGGATCGTACCAGTCGAAGGTTTGAATTTTGATGGAGTAAAGGAAGGTAGATATCATCTGATATGTCTTCCTATCAAGCTTGAAGGATGCGAGGGCGCTCCTGCTAGAGCAGTATTGATTGATCTTGATAAATAATTATTGATACGTGATATTGCGGTAGTAAGTCGAGTCTGATATATATGGCAAGAAAAATAAAAGTTGCATTGCTTTCGAAAGCATGCGTAACAGGTGTATACAGAAGTAAATTAGACGAGATTGTCAATCATTCTGATGTTAATCTTACTGTAATAGTACCGCCTGAGTGGAGAGATGAACGAGGCATATTACCATTTGAGGCAACGGATACTACAGGGTATGATATTCTAGTTGAACCAATAGCGTTTAACGGCAGCTATCATTTTCATTTTTATCCTCGATTACGTCGAAGACTGTTTGAAATTGATCCTGATGTTCTGCATATCGATGAAGAACCATACAATTTGGCCACTGGTCATGCAATTTGGGCCGCAAGGAGACATAGATGTAAAACCCTCTTTTTTTCTTGGCAGAACATTAACAAACACTATCCATGGCCATTTAGTGCAATGGAATCAAGTGTTATGCATCATGTGGATGCAGCTATCTTCGGCACTAGAAGTGCATCAAAGGTGTTCGAAGACAAAGGTTACAGAGGTGTTTCAAAGGTGATACCCCAATTTGGTGTTGATACTGAAGTGTACCGAATGCGGACTAATGTAAAGCAGATTGGGAGTGGTTTTAATATAGGCTTTGTAGGAAGACTTGTCTATGAAAAGGGAGTTGATATACTAATTCGTGTTCTAACTCGAATGCCAAAAGATGTTCGCCTGAATGTGTATGGATCCGGTCCCGAATTAGCTGCTTTGCGGGATTTAACCGATAGTTTGCAAATACAGGATAGAGTATTAATTGCTCCATGGATGTCTTCTGACAAAATACCGGCATTACTACACACCTTTGATGTATTGGTGTTACCTTCTAGAAGCACTTCAGGATGGAAGGAACAATTCGGTAGAGTTCTGATAGAGGCTATGGCCAGTGGAGTACCTGTCATAGGTTCTAGTTGCGGTGAGATCCCTCATGTTATAGGTGATGCCGGGTTTGTGTTTCAAGAGAACGATTTGTTTGCTTTGGAAGAAGCACTTATGTTGTTATACTCCGATATTTCTCTACGCAGCGAATTAGCCCAGAAGGGTCGGAAGCGTGTGCTTACTCATTTTACACAAGCTAGTGTTGCATCCAGAACAGTTGATCTTTATCGAAGCTTGGTCGACACTTCTTAAATGATATAATGTAGTCTTCAATGTCAGCCTACCAAACTAGAACACATAATATTGG
>CAWWAV010000039.1:0-7513 GCA_963934935.1 uncultured Anaerolineales bacterium | reverse complement strand
ATCACTTTACAATGATCATTGTAATAGCTTGGGTATTCACTATCTTGATAACTAAAGATTTACATACAAATATAAAAATGCACGCCACTTTAGACAAAGTTGGTGGTGAGAGTCCTCACACCGATGCAATCTATACATTGGCAAACCATCTAGATAGCATGAGTCCCCAGAATACAGTTGCATTAGACTGGGGATTTGCGCCTCAAGTACAATTTCTCACCAATGAAAGAATAAAGCCTCAAGAAGTATTTGGTTTCACCGAAAAAACAGATGCTGGCTTTGTGGAACGATTAGATCATTTTTACCCTGATAGTGATACAGTCTATGTACTGCATACAGAAGACAAAAGTTTCATCAATCGACGTACAGACTTTGCACTTTATACTAGTAGTCGAGGACTGCACCTAAAGAATATAGGTACTATTTCACAATCTAGCGGAACACCGATATTTGAAATCTTTGTTGCTTATAAAGAAAAATAAAGAAGATATTGCAGTCAGAAATTTCTGTTGCCCACCAGCTGTGCTATTTCTGAAATATGCCCATCCTCTCTACGCCAAACCTCATGTGGAAAGTTGGATGAAGCCGATAACACAAAAGAGAAAGCAGCACCAATACCCTTGATATTTCTTAAGCGTCGATAATAATCAACATATTGCTGCCCTTTAGATCTTTTGGACACCTCACTATACGGGTTGGAGAACTCAGTGACAAACAGTAATTTTTCAGGATATATACGACGAAATTCCTCGTAAACTAATCCGCCAGTTGGCTGCATCATATCTGTGTCGCTAATCCAGTAGCAATGACAACCAATCCAATCAGATGCGAGAGCTGCGATTTCGGATTGTTGCAAGAATACCCAAGAGTCCATTCTCTGACCAGGAATCTCATGTCCTGGAGAAAGGCCTGGATATCCAAAAAGAGCTTCCGGATAATGTGTCTTCAGACGCTCTACCACTTCTAGAAACCATTCCGCGAATTGATGTCCATCCTTCCACGAATGATGCCAACCTTCAATTTGTAGATTCGGTTCGTTGTGAACTTCGAAATAACGTACCCCTTGTTCATATAACTGATGCATATCAGCCTCTACCCAAGATACAAAATCCGCAGAACTCACTTTGCGATCACGAAAACCTGCAAATAAGCGTACAAGTAGAAACATGTTGTTATTAATACTAAGCAAACGCTTGACATTCTCTGGAGGAGCATTAGAAAGCAGTTTCACTGCTTCCATACGAGCATCTCTAATCACTGGAAAGTCAGGTTCCAAAAGAGGTCCATCGGCACGTCCATGCACTCCAACAAGACATATGTCATGTTCCCACTCTACTGTAATTGACTTTCCCGGTAACTGCGTTTCATCTTCAGGAAATTGTAAAAACGGTGTAGGATCAATAATATCACTGGGGTAATTAGTCATACCAGCTGCGCTAGCCCCCTCTTTCTTTAATGTAAGATGTAGATGGGATCCAGTTGAGTTGCCAGTAGAGTTAGCAAGACCAATCTGTTCCCCAGCTTTTACGTGCTGACCCACAGCAACAAGAGCTCTATGAAGATGGGCATAAATAGTACGATATCCATCTTGATGACGCAATCTTACATGGATCCCATAAGGATGACTACCGCTACCATCGTGCACCCTGTATACAGTGCCCGCAGCACAGGCATACACACCTGAACGCATTGGTGCACGAATATCCAAACCTTCGTGTCCAGGCAGTCCCCATCGACGATAAAAATGTTGGTTAACGCCAAAGGATTGGTTAACTTTAGGGTAATCGGTAGGCCATAATAGACGAAAGCTTTTCCCTGAACTGCCAAATCTGTCCTCACTTGCAACACGAGCAGACAAAGTGTTTTCTAGCTCAGCTGGAGTGAGGGCTTCAACCACATCAAGGCGTGCCTCTGGATAATTCTTACGAAACCAAGAGACAACATTTCGTCCATAGGATTGTGGAGCATCTAGCAGTGTAATCACCTGGTTAGGGTACATGTGACGTCCAGCCACATCTAAATCAGATGTTAGGTTGGCATGATAATGAACCACATATTCTTTGGTTGCAGCAACCCAATTATAATAATCAAGCTTAGGTAAAATGATAATCTGATATTCAGTCATAGAATCTACTAATATATTGGTAACAATTTATAAACCGGTACATCTATAATATTAAACAACCATTATAAGTTTAGTTTTACTCTACAAACTGGTCAAGCCTTCATAGCTACCTGTTTGACTGCTCCGATACGGATGCTATAATGACTATACAAGACTGACTTATGCTATTATGCCTACACAGATAGATGTAACTTCCCTCACCGAATATGTGCGATGGAGCGTGGCTCTATTAGGTGCTTTCGCGGGAGCACTATGGCTAGCTCTAGTGGTGTGGACTTTCCGCGACATGAGAGCTAGATCTAGAGACTTTTTTGCACAATTGTTAGCTGCTATGGTAGCGGCAACACTACCAATTGCGGGATTCATTATTTATCTTATCTTACGCCCAAGAGAAACATTGTCTGAGGCGTATGAAAGATCCTTAGAAGCTGAAGCATTGTTGCAGGAAATCGAAGAGCGTCCATTCTGTCCTGGCTGTAATAGGCCTACTCGTAATAACTGGCATGTATGCCCGTATTGCCAGACCATCCTCAAAAAACCCTGTCCTAATTGCAAACAAATGCTAGACCTAACATGGAATGTATGTGCATTCTGTGCCACTCCAGCACCCGGCAGGGAAAGCAGGGCTGCTCTTGATGGTAACCCAATGCAAGAAGGGATGACACAGACAAATCAAACCTAAGATTTCAAAGACTGCCAACCAGCATAAACACCAGTCTCACCTAATTCTTCCTCAATACGCAGTAATTGATTGTATTTTGCCACTCGTTCTGAACGTGCCGGCGCACCTGTCTTAATCTGCCCCATATTTAGTGCCACTGCCAAATCAGCTATAGTAGTATCTTCAGTCTCTCCAGAACGATGTGAAGCTACAACTGTCCATCCTGATTTATTACATAAATCCACTGCTGCTATTGTTTCTGTAAGCGACCCTATCTGGTTCAACTTGACAAGCAATGAGTTAGCAGCTCCACAATCAATAGCCTTTTGCACTCTAGTCGAATTAGTAACTAGCAGGTCGTCACCCATAATCTGAATCTTGTCTCCCAGCAGCTGTGTTAACTGAGACCAGCCATTCCAATCACTTTCATGCATTCCATCTTCTATGGATACAATTGGATACGTGTTTATCCACTCGGACCAGTACCCTACTAATTCTTCCGAATTTAACCAGATGTCGTCTACACGTAAATGATACTTACCTTTCTCAACATCATAGAATTCGCTTGCCGCAGCATCAATTGCAATACTCACTTGTTCTCCTGGTACATAACCTGCTAGTTCAATTGCAGACAAAATCAATTCCACTGCCTCTTTGTTAGTCTTGAGCACTGGAGCAAATCCACCTTCATCACCCACAGTAGTCAGAGCACCTTTTTCAGCAAGCACCAGTTTAAGTTTGTGGTAAATCTCTACAATCCAGCGTATACCTTCTGAATAACTACCAGCACCAAGTGGCATCACCATAAATTCTTGAATGTCTGTAGATTGCCAGTCAGTATGTACACCACCATTGAGTATATTAGCCATAGGTACTGGAAGCAGATTAGCTTGTGCTCCGCCGATATATCTAAATAGAGAAACTTGTTGCGACATTGCTGCAGCTTTGGCTACCGACAAACTTACACCAAGAATAGCATTGGCTCCTAGTCGTGACTTGTCACTCGTGCCATCAAGCTCAATAAGAGCATCATCAATTTGCTGCTGTTCTCTCACATCACACCCAACTAATCTATCTGATATCTCGTTTTCTACATTACCTACTGCTCGAAGTACACCTTTGCCATCATAGCGCGATTTGTCATGGTCACGTAGCTCCAAAGCTTCATGACTACCGGTAGAAGCACCCGACGGAACAGACGCCCTACCTATTGTTCCTCCATCCAGTGTAACTTCAACCTCAAGCGTCGGATTACCTCGTGAATCAATTATTTCTCGTGCACAAATCTTTGCAATAGATGTAGTCATTGTTTCTCCAGAAATACTTTTGTTGATTTACAAACATTGCGGTAATAAACAATTTGTTGAGCAATATATTGTGTTACAAATGTGTTTGTCCGCCTAATTTACCTGCACCGAATTCATAAGTTGCTATCAATAATTTCGTAAGTCAAGTGCCATAGAACGTGCATGTTCCGGTGCAAACCCAACATATTTGTCTACACTCTGCAATTTTTTCCTAATCTCCTCAGCACTAAGATATTGCAGTAAATCCTCATTCGATGATAAATCTTCAATTAATTTGTTTGGTGTTTTTGTATCTCCAAGATCCTTGGATCGCAAAACATGATCACGTAGAATCTCATGCATATCCTGTCTATTTGCACCAGATTTACATAGTGCCATCAACAAAGGCTCTATAGCCGCTAAGTTCTTAAAAACATCCAAGTTGTGACTAGTAGCACTCTGATTAATTTCTAGTCCTGCGACCAATTTAATTGTAGTGTCCAACAATTCGTCAGCAATCAGAAATGCTTGTGGTAGTAGTAACCTGCGATTGGCTGAATCATCTAAAGTACGCTCTAGCAAAGAATGAGCAGCATTGTCCCAAGCTACCCGAGGTAGGCCAGCCAAGTATCGACCCAGACTGTTAATTTTTTCAGCATTTATTGGATTAGTCTTAAACGGCATTGCAGATGAGCCAACTTGATCTTTCCCAAAGGCCTCAGACCACTCTCCAATTAATGGCGATTGCAATATACGTACATCAAATGCGAAGCGGTATAGAGTAGCTCCCAGACCAGTCAGAGAATTGAGAACAAACCAATCTTGTTTTCGAGGATAAGTCTGAGTAGAAACCGGAAAATAATCAATCTTCAATATCTGCATTGCGCGTCTTTCTAAATCCTCTGCGCTTAGAACATTTCCATCTAACAGCTCGACGTACGAAGCAGAACTACCAACTGCACCTTTGAATCCCTTCCCTCGAATACTTTCGCAAACACGTAGTATCTCAGCGTAATCTATCAGAAGATCTTGTCCATATTGCGCCAGTCTATAACCAATAGTTGTGGGTTCTGCAGGTTGCAAATGAGTAAAACCCATGGCTGTTGTTGCAGCCCAAATCTCTATTAAGTCAGCTAAAGAATCTCGCAACTTATTCATCTTAGATTGAATAAGTTCAAGGCTCTCTTTAATACGTAAGACATCCGCATTATCGAGCACATCCATTGAGGTAGCGCCAAGATGCAACACTGATCCGCCTACTTGGCATTGTTCTGCATAAGTACGCAATTCAGCCATCAGATCATGCTTAATATCTTTCTCAATCTCAGTAGCACGGTCAATATCAACGTGGTCAATGTTCTCGTAAAGATCATTAAGCTGTTCGGCAGTAACCAAACCAAACTCATGCTGGGCCTTAGCTAAAGCAAACCACACTTTCCGGAGCAATTGTCGCTTATGAATTTCACTCCACAACTGCCGCATTTCGGCACTACCATATCTCCATGTTAATGGAGATACAAAAGTGTCATGAGAGAAAGTACTCATACAGCAAACATGGCTTCGCGCTCAGCTCCTACCGACACATATCCAATAGGAATCCCTGCCAACTCCTGCAGTCGTTCTAAATAATCGCGCGCTTCTTGTGGTAAGTCTTCCCATCTACGAACATGAGTAGTTGGTTGTTTCCATCCTGGCCATGTCTCAAACAAAGGAGTAACCTTTTCCAAAACCGGTGTGTCAGGTACATAATTTATAATGTCCCCACCAGGAAGCTGATAGGAATTACATATCTTTATTTCCTCGAATGTATCAAGCACGTCCAGCTTTGTAATAGCTATTGATGTCATTCCATTAAGCCATATTGAGTGTTGTACTGCAACGGAATCGTACCATCCTGTCCGCCGAGGCCGTCCTGTCGTGACACCATACTCTTTACCTATGTCACGTAATTTTTCTCCAATCTGATCCAACAATTCTCCAGGAAATGGTCCTTCTCCTACAGATGTTTGATAGGCTTTTGTAACACCTACCACATCATTAATATGTTGATAAGGCACACCAGATCCCACGCTGGCAAACGCTGCCGTTGGATTTGAAGACGTAACGTATGGATATGTGCCCCAGTCCAGATCTTTCATGCTACCCAACTGACCTTCAAGCAATATTCGTTGATTGCTTTCAACGGCATCTTTAATTAACGGAATAGGTTCCGCAATTCTGTCTGACAACTTGGCGGACCAATCAACACATTGTTCCAACAAACTATCAATCTCAACCAATGGCTCACCAAAATTGGATAGAACTTGGTTGACCTGTTGAAGCTGTAATTCCAGACGACTCTTCAAGTAATCTGTGTGTTTAAGATCGCCTATACGTACTCCAGTTCGACCAGTCTTGTCCCGATATGCAGGACCAATACCCTGTTTAGTAGTACCAATACTATAACTACCGCGAGACTCCTCCTCTATACCGTCCAACACGCGATGATGGGGTAGTAACATGTGTGCACGATTTGACACCAAAATCCCCGATGTATCAATGCCAGATAACTCTAACTCTTCTATTTCTTTGAGCAAGGCATCGGGATTAACAACTACTCCTGTACCAATCAAATTCGTAGATTTAGGATTAAATACCCCCGATGGTATTAGGTGCAAGTGAAAGCGGCCCTTATCATTTACTACAGTATGTCCTGCGTTGTTTCCGCCCTGGAACCGTATTACTAAATCGGAATTACCAGCAAGAAAGTCAATAATACGGCCTTTACCTTCGTCACCATACTGGGTGCCTACCACTGCTGTCACAGGCATACTTACCTCCAAACATTTCTAGATTATCAACACTAATCGCTATAAATAACTTTGATTATATAGGGCAACAACATCGAATATTAATGTTGGTGTCGAAACAAAAAAGCGCCCTACTAGGCGCCGCCATCATTATAATGATGCGGACTAATTAATCATCACTACTCGAACTTTTGGCAGGGCTGGTAGAGTTCTTGGATTCGCCTGATTTAGATGTCTTACCTTTATTTTCAGAAGTAGTAGAGTCATTCGAATTCGAGCTACTTTCCGCAGTATTATTTTGATCACCAACTTTGTCTTTTGTCGTAGGTTTTCCAGCAGAATTAGCAGCCTTGCTATCTTTTACGTACCATCCAGACCCTTTAAAGATAATTCCCACTGGCTGAATTACGCGCTGCACAGCATCTTTATTACATTCTGGACAATCAGACACAGGTGGATCGCTAAAACGCTGCATGCGTTCAAACTGCAACCCACAACTACTACAGCTATAAGCGTAAACTGGCATTTCGACACTCCATACAGCTTAGTTCCAAGACCATAATATTCACTAAAGCTTCCCTATATGAGCTTGATTATACAGTACCCATGCTAACAATACTGCGAAATTTTACCACAACAAAAATATTAAACT
>CAWWAV010000038.1:0-7514 GCA_963934935.1 uncultured Anaerolineales bacterium | reverse complement strand
TTAAACCACACGCTCCGCTGCTTGTGCGGGTCCCCGTCAATTCCTTTGAGTTTTAATCTTGCGATCGTAGTCCCCAGGCGGTCAACTTAATGCGTTAGCTCCGGTACCGATGGATTTTATACCACCAACACCTAGTTGACATCGTTTACGGCGTGGACTACCGGGGTATCTAATCCCGTTCGCTCCCCACGCTTTCGCGTCTCAGCGTCAGATGCAAGCCAGGAGGCCGCCTTCGCCACTGGTGTTCCTCCCGATATCTACGCATTTCACCTCTACACCGGGAATTCCACCTCCCTCTCTTGCCCTCTAGTCTAGCAGTATCGAACAACCTCTCCCAGTTGAGCCGGGAGCTTTCATGACCGACTTGCCAAACCGCCTACACGCCCTTTACGCCCAGTGATTCCGGATAACGCTCGGATCCTACGTTTTACCGCGGCTGCTGGCACGTAGTTAGCCGATCCTTATTCTGAAGGTACTGTCTTTATTCATCCCCTCTAAAAGCGCTTTACGACCCGAAGGCCTTCATCACTCACGCGGCGTTGCTGCATCAGGCTTTCGCCCATTGTGCAATATTCCCTACTGCTGCCACCCGTAGGTGTCTGGACCGTGTCTCAGTTCCAGTGTGGGGGGTCACCCTCTCAGGTCCCCTACCCGTCATAGCCTTGGTGAGCCATTACCTCACCAACTAGCTGATGGGCCGCGGGCCCATCCCAAAGCGACCGAAGCCTTTGGTCACACGACCTCTAACTCGTGTGACGATATGCGGTATTAGCTACGCTTTCGCGAAGTTATTCCACTCTTTGGGGCAGGTCACCCACGTGTTACGCACCCGTCCGCCACTAGGAAATCCCCTCATCCGAAGATGTGAGGCTCCTCGTTCGACTTGCATGTATTAGGCACGCCGCCAGCGTTCATCCTGAGCCAGGATCAAACTCTTCGTAAGAAACTTCCAGTTCAAGCCACACCATGGCTTGATATATTTCTATTGACCCGTTAATCACTTTCCTATCACTATACAGTTGTTAAAGTACCTCTGCTAGACTATTTGTACAATTGAAATACAGACACAAAAAAAGGCCGGTGCTATTGCACCGGCACAACTAGACCTGCAACAGCGTACTGTCCGGTGTCTAGAGCGTCCTATAACATTTCAAAGGTTCACCTGAGATCCAGGTCAACGTGGTCTTGCAGCCAGCAAGATTTTAGCACTACGGTATTGCTATGTCAAGGGTAATAAACATTTAGATACCAGAATATCATGTGACTACATGTCCTGTCTTCCTTCTAGAGAACGCATAAGTGTAATTTCATCAGCATACTCTAGATCCCCCCCAACCGGTAAACCACGCGCCAATCTTGTAACACGTGCTCCACCACTAGACAACCTCTGATATATATACATTGCAGTAGCCTCTCCCGACAAATTAGGATTAGTAGCTATAACCACCTCTTTTACACTATCCGAGTTGACTCTTTCTAAAAGCTCATTGAGCTTCAAATCATCAGGGCCAATTCCATCCACTGGTGATATAGAACCATGCAAAACATGATAAATGCCTTTGAATATACCAGCACGCTCTATTGCGAAAACATCAAGAGGTTCCTCCACTACACATAAAGTAGTAGTATCTCGCCCAACATCAGAACACACTGCACAAGGATCAATTTCGGAAGATCTAATGTTGTAACAAATAGAACAAAAACTTGTGTCATCCTTTAAAGACACCAATGCTTCTGCCAGGGTGGAAGCCTGCTCATCCGCAGCACGCAATAGGTAAAAAGTTAGTCTAGAAGCTGACTTAGGTCCTATTCCAGGCAATCTTGAAAACTGATCTATGAGTCTCTGTACTGGCCTAGGTATAGCTCCAACTGACTTCAAATTCACGACAATCCCAAACCAAGGCCTGCTGTTAATTTTTCCAAGCGGCTGGCTGCAATAGATTGTGATTGTTGAATAGCCTCATTGACTGACTTCACCAATACATCTTCTAAAGACTTAGAATTGCTCAATAACTCCTCGGAAATAAGAATATTTTGAACTCGTTGATCACCAGTAATTTCTATGGTGACACCACCCTCAGCAGAAACTACAGTTAACACTTCCTTTGCCAAAGCGCTGCGAGTTTTTTTCATCTCTGCCTGCATTTGTTGAAGTTGCTGTATCTGCTTAAATTTATTCTTAATGCCGCCACCGCCTTTTGGTAAGTTTTTTTGTTTGTTTGTCTGTCTACTCACTATTTTCTCCTCAATGATCTTTCCCGAACTTTTGCCCCTAACTCCACACCCATTGCTACAGCCCCATCATCGGGCACATCGATACTTTCTTCAGCATTGCCTCGTATGTCCATTAAAGTAAATTGTACTGACAAAGAATGTCCGCTTGCAGCCATGATAGCATTTTGCAAATATATTATCATTTCAGGCTTATCAAGCTTTGACAAGGCGAATTGCTCTTTCACACCAATCTGGACCATATCATTATCCACACTTACAGGTACACACCATTCCAGCAATGCAGGCAAAGTATGGTGAGAAGACCTACTGCTAGATATGATCTCTTTCCAAAGTATATTTAATTCAGTAATCGTAATACCATTCGTAGTTGGACTAGAAGTGTCCTTATCGTCATCTTCTACACTGCTCTTTATTGAAGCATTTGATTGATCTTGGTCATCACTCAAGCGAGGTGGCTCACTATCCTTGATATAGAGATTTTCATGCATATTCTGTACCGAATTTACAAAAGCAATCTCAAGAGCAAGCTGCGGCTGCCAACCGCTAATATTGTCACGAGCAGCTTTATCAAACTCCTGCACACATGACACGATTTGTTTTGAATTCAGCAAGGACTCACATTGTTTCATCAAAGACAGAGTCTGGCTCGATACATCTACAAGATCCGCATTGTCGGTCCCACACATCAAGACCCCGCGCAAGAAACTTACTATCTGCCTAGCTATCTGGTTTGGGTTAGCTCCATCATCTATGGCATTATTAATTAGTTCAATACCTGAAGACAATTCAGCAGTAGCAAGAGCATCCACAATAGATGCCACCAAGCTGTCGGTCGTTGTTCCAAGAATATTTTGTATGGTGTCCAATGTAACGGCTATCTCCTGCGATACCATGACCTGATCCAACAGACTGACTGCATCTCGTAGACTACCTGTGGAATTCCTAGCTAACTCATATACAGCGTCACCATCTATTTTTATTTTCTCCTGGTCTGCTATTGTCTTCAATCTTTCAACTATGTCATTTACTGATATCCTACGAAATGTATGACATTGACATCTTGACTTCACTGTAGCAGGCACCTTATTCAATTCAGTCGTAGCTAGAATAAACACAGCATGCGGAGGTGGTTCTTCGAGAGTTTTTAACAAAGCATTGAAAGCAGCTCCCGACAACATATGTACTTCATCAACGATATATACTTTGTAGCTACCTTGACTAGGAGAATAATTGATCTTCTCCCGTAAGTCACGTATATCTTCAACACTATTGTTAGAGGCAGCGTCAATTTCGATTAGGTCTAGAAACATTCCAGATGACACAGAAACACAATGATCGCATTTGTTACATGGTCGCATGGACAAATCGGTTTCCATACAATTCAATGATCTGGCTAAAATCCGTGCTACTGTTGTCTTGCCTGTGCCTCTGGGACCAGAAAAGAGATATGCATGTACAGTTTTGCTGGCAAGCACTGCATTTCGAATCGTATCTACCACAGCAGTTTGTCCTACAACATCACCAAACTTAGTAGGCCTCCATTTCAAATACAATGTTCTAGATTCAGTCACTGTTGTCTACTCCCCTATAATGAAACTTAGTCCGTCTGTCTACAGATTACAATCATTGAATCTCATAATTTGCATGTGTACTACCATTAGAGTCTACCAAATTCATAGTAACACCTGGTTCCCAGGCCGACTCTGATTTTCCCCAATAAAGGTCAGTCACTGTGTTGTTTCCAACAGATGTGTGCACTGTCACTTGCCCATTCTCATATAGGCGAAGTTCAGGAAAATCATATGTTTCTCCTTCAGAACTTACAATTGACCATCCTAATAGAGATACTGTTGCACCCCAATTAACTACAACTAATCTCTCAGACTCTAAATTACCAATAGCGTTCACAGAACGTATTTCCAGACTATGTGAAGATTCTGTTACAGGTAAAATATCTGGATCAGATATCGTCGTTGTATCTGTCGCAGATGCAGTTGCCATTGGTCGTAAAGTTGGCTCCAGCGATTTTGCAACTGGAATAACTAACTGCTGATCAATTGATAGTCTGTTAGGATCACTAATATTATTCGCTTTCATAAGCTCTTCAACAGTAAGGTCAAACTGTAAAGCTATGCGCCCAATTGTATCTCCTGCACTCACACGATATGTTGTTGAATCGTGCGACGATTCATTGCTGATGACCTCATCACTCTTATATTCTTGGCTCTCACCATAATCAACATTTGCAGTCTCAACTGGATTGGTACCAATCTTTGCGTAAGGTCTTTGATATTTGTCCCAATACATAAGTACAGCAACTGCCACAGAGGCTGACACAAACACATTCAAAATCAGATAACTGACCCAACGTGTAATATTCATACAATATTCATACTACAAGTCTCTCAACAAGTCTCTCAAATTGATGATACACCTAGTTACTAACACCAGCAAATGTATTCGCGCATAAAGCATGAAATTATCTTTGGCAACACTGCTGTTTTGCAAACCAGAAATGACTCAGTAGTAGATCTAATTAACTAAAGACCTAATTAATATGGGCCCGCCTGGATTCGAACCAGGAACCGGTCGGTTATGAGCCGACTGCTCTGCCGTTGAGCTACAAGCCCTTGCCTGAGCGGGCGACCGGATTCGAACCGGCGAATGTCAGCTTGGAAGGCTGATGCCTTACCACTTGGCGACGCCCGCAAGCAGTCGGGGTGCGCGGACTCGAACCGCGGACCCCCGCGTCCCAAACGCGGTGCGCTACCAACTGCGCTACACCCCGTAATCGCGTGAGAGTATAGCCCTACACTTGCTTCAAGTCAAGATGAGGAATACTACTCCGTCTCACTCAGAGGATACATCACCTTCATTATCACAATTAGCAACCGATTCCATCAACTTCACCTTAAGAAACTCTTCTTGTTTCAGATCTAAAGCAAAAGCAAACTGCTCTTCAGCAAGACAATAATGGTCTTCCTTAAGTAATGTTTCTCCATAAAGTGTTCGAGCCGTCCACAACTTACTGGAGGTATCACGAAAATTAGGTGCGATTTGGTGCAATATATATAGATTGTCTATAACTATTTGCCAATTAATGTTCCAAAAAGTAGAAGCCGATTGATACAAAGATGCCCATCTACGACGCTGCTGAGCTACTTGATCTAATTGTGTAATATGTTCTGCATGCTCCAAATCTGCCAATCCAAGTTCTAAATCGCCAGTTTCGATACGCTGAATACCTCGATTGCGCAAAGCCACAAACAGTATCCCATCCACTACATCACGATCATAATCAGTACTAGATGCCTTCAACATATCAATATTATTTATGACATTTTGCCATTCTTGATTAGCATAAGCCATTCTGATAATTCTTAATCTTTCTGCACTATTCATCTGATCTTGATTTGCAATTACAACTTTGGTCGATTCGATAATCGGAATTGCAGTGGGATCCAAGTTACCTCTCGTTTGATCTAGTAAATCGGCAACTCCAGGATAATCCGGTGCAGTATTCACGACAAACTCCAATCTCTCTACTGCCAATTTGTACTGGCCCATGTCTATGTTTTTACTAGCTAAATCATATTGCAATGCAACCTCACTAGCCATAGTTGTAGCCGCCAAAATCCTATTCTGAGAAGTACCCACCCTATAACCCGCATAGGCCATGAGAAAAAGGCCCACAACAAGCACAACAATCACTGATAGACTCATAACGAAAGGAGATGTATCAAAACTCCTAACTGACTCCATTTCCTCTTCTACTGCATTCGACACAACCGCGTGTTTTCTGTCAGAATACAAGTCAGATAAGTTCGTCTTAGGTGGTTCATTCATAGTTCGCTGATTATATCCTGCTGATAGATACATGTCTAATTACGTGCACGCATCTCGACCAAGGTCCATTTGATGTGATAAGATGGACACAAGAATGATAGCGAGAAGATGTGCACATGCACTTACAGCGAGGTAAGTTTACATTTAAAAAGAAAAAACGTGATAGGTATGGACGTATTACTATTTATCTCGTATTAATACTTGTTGGACTTTATATAATACGCCAACGACAAACGGAAGTTATTAGTGCACCCTTCGTACCTACACCCACTGCAACTCGTAGCGCTTTATCTTTTGTTCAAGAGGCAGAAGCCTATTTCTCGTCAGGCAAAATTTCCGAAGCTATAGAGAGCTACAAGCTTGCAACTACTACTGACACCACTGTCCCAGATTATTGGATTGAATTGGCACGGCTTCAAGTCTATGATAATAATCCAAGCGAAGCATTAGTGTCTGCCGATGCTGCTATAGCTTTGGATGAAGAAAACAGCATGGGTCATGCTGTCCGTGCCCTAGCCCTAGATTGGCTACAAGAATTTGATGATGCAACCATGTCTGCTGTTCGCGCAATACAACTCGATGGAAAAAATGCTCTTGCACACGCCTATTATGCAGAAATACTTACCGACACAGGTAGATACGCACAAGCTGGAGATGAAGCCCGCTTAGCAATTAGTCTGAATCCTAATAGCATGGACGTCCATCGTGTTTACGGTCAATTTCTAGAAAGTGTGGGAGCCTATGAAGATGCTATTATTGAATACCAAACTGCCGCTACAATCAACCCAAATATAGCATTGTTGTATATAAGGCTTGGATTAAACTATCGCGTTCTCGGAGAATATGACACTGCTATAGAATACTTCCAAAGAGCTAGCTCACTAGATCCGAACGATGTGGGACCATACTTTTCCATCAGTCGTACATATTATCAGACTGGCGAATATGGTAGATCAACTCAATATCTAGAACGGGCCTTAGAGCTGGAACCATGGAACGCAGACATTTATGGTCGATTAGGTTTGGTAGAATTCAAATCGCTTAATTATGAGAGTGCAACTATAAACTTAGGTTGCGCAGTTGAAGGCTGTACACACCCTGCAACAAACACTGAGATAAATGGTCTGCCAATCAGCTCGCTAACTTTGGAATATTACTACACATATGGTTCAGTATTGTCAGCTTACCTAGATTGTGATCATGCCATGCAAATAATGAACAAAGTCTCAGCTTATGCACCTAATGATGAAGTAGTACAAGGCATAGTGCAGGAAAACAAAAACATATGTCAAACAACTAAATGATATACACATACATTATGTTTGTCTTCCTAACTGCACTAACAACCTGTGTGTTCACTGAGTCTTAAACCAAAATAGGTTAGTAGTTAGTAGTTAGTAGTTAGTAGTTAGTAGTTAGTAGTTAGTAGTTAG